>JAEWQZ010000269.1 GCA_023460255.1 Actinomycetes bacterium | reverse complement strand
CTTGTAAGTGCCGACCCAGTTGTAGACGTCGGCCTCGTCGCCCGACAGGTCCGGCACGTCCTCGAACACGATGCCCAGCTCCGGATCCGACAGGTCCACCACCGTGCCCGCGATCGACGTCGGCGACGGGGTCGGGGTCGGGGTGCGCGTCGCCGACGGCGAGGCCGTCAGACCCGGCATGTCCGGGTCGCCGCTCCCCGTGCACCCGGCCACGAGCACCACGACAGCGCACACCACCCCCGCCGCAACCCCTCGACGCACCGCCGTCCCCTCCCCTCGAAGCCCCGCGACACCCTACCGAAACGGACATCAGCGCCACGGGCGGTCCGTCCCCCAATCCCGGTGCGATCCACAGGCGGAGGGCAAGGGATTCGAACCCTTGAGTACGGGGTAACCGCACTAACGGTTTTCAAGACCGTCGCTTTCGGCCGCTCAGCCAGCCCTCCTCGCGCGTGCCCCGGCACGGCCACGCGGCCCGGTCGTCGGCCCGCGCGCCCGGCCCGACGCCTGCGCCAGCCCATTCTGGCAGCCCACCCGGCGCGGTCGGGCGTGGACACCTACGCTCGGGAGGTGGCAGTCGTGGCCGTGACCGGCGTGACGGGGTACGTGGGCGGCCGACTCGTGCCCGAGCTGCTGGCGGCCGGCCACACCGTGCGGGCGCTGGCCCGCACCCCCGCCCGCCTCGCCGGCCGGGACTGGGCCGACCAGGTCGAGCTCGTCGAGGCGGACGCCGCCGACCTCGAGCAGACGCGGACCGCGCTGACCGGCGTCGACGTCGCCTACTACCTCATCCACTCCCTCGGCACCGGGCACCGGTTCGAGTCGCGCGACCGGCGCACCGCGCTGACCTTCGCGCGCGCGGCGCGGGAGGCAGGGGTGGGCCGCATCGTGTACCTCGGCGGGCTGCACCCCGAGGCAGGCGACCTGTCCCCGCACCTGGAGTCCCGTAAGGAGGTCGGCGAGATCCTCCTCGCGTCGGGCGTGCCGACGACGGTGCTGCGGGCCGCCGTCATCCTCGGCTCCGGGTCCGCGTCGTTCGAGATGATGCGCTACCTCACCGAGCGGCTGCCCGCCATGACGACCCCGCGGTGGGTCGACAACCGCATCCAGCCCATCGCCATCCGGGACGTCCTGCGGTACCTCGTCGGCAGCGCCACGATGCCGGCCGACGTCAACCGGGCCTTCGACATCGGCGGGCCCGACGTGCTCACCTACCGCCAGATGATGCACAGGTACGCCGCCGTCGCCGGGCTCCGCCGGCGGCTGATCGTCGGCGTCGGGGTGCTCACCCCGCGGCTGTCGAGCCTGTGGGTCTCGCTCGTCACGCCGGTCCCCGGCCCGCTCGCGCGCCCGCTCGTCGAGTCCCTCGTGCACGAGGTCGTGTGCACCGAGCACGACATCGCTGCGTACGTCCCCGACCCGCCCGGCGGCCTGCTCGGCTTCGACGACGCCGTACGCCTCGCCCTCGCGCGCGTGCAGGAGGCCGACGTCGCCACGCGATGGTCGAACGCCTCCGTCGCCGGCGCGCCGAGCGACCCCCTGCCGAGCGACCCCGACTGGGCCGGCGGCTCGCTGTACCGCGACGAGCGCCGCATCCACGTGGCGGCACCCGCCGACGCCGTCTGGGAGGTCCTCCAGGCCGTGGGCGGCGAACGCGGCTGGTACTCGTGGCCGCTCGCCTGGCGCGTGCGGGGGCTCATCGACCGGGTCTCGGGCGGCCCCGGCCTGCGCCGCGGCCGCCGCGACCCCACCCGGCTGCTGGTGGACGACACCGTCGACTTCTGGCGCGTGGAGGAGGTCGTGCCCGGTCGGATGCTCCGGCTGCGGGCCGAGATGCGGCTGCCGGGCCTCGCCTGGCTCGAGCTGGCCGTCCGGCCCGAGCCCGACGGCACCTCGACGCTGCGCCAGGTGGCGACGTTCCACCCGCACGGCCTCGCCGGCCAGCTCTACTGGTGGTCCGTGGCGCCCTTCCACGGCGTCGTCTTCGGCGGGATGCAGCGCGGCATGGCCGCCGAGGCCGAGCGCCTGGCGGGGCCGGCGGGCCAGGGGCCGGTCAGGCCCACCAGTCCGGGCCTCGGCCCGGCGTGACCACCTGCATGCCGTGCAGGATCGCGACCTGCGCGAGCCGCGGGTCGTAGGTCGCGATCGCCCCGACCTCGGCGTGGGTCCGCGCGATGCCCAGGTGGATCGCGGCGAACGGCGGCAGCACGCCCTGCGCCATCGCCGCGGAGTCGAGCGCCTCGTCGTAGAACCGCACCACCGTCAGGGAGTCCGCGAGCGCCCGGGCCCGCGCCCGCGCGTCGGACCCCAGGGGTGCGGCCGCCTGCCGCAGCTCCGTCAGCCCGAGCGGGGAGGTGACGACCTCGTCGGCGTGCGCAGCGAACCACTCCGCCCAGGCCGCCGCCTCCGGTGCGTCCGTGACGGACCGGCTCAGCGCCGAGCCGTCGGCGTAGATGAGCATGGGCGGTCCAGTGGCCGTGGGGCGGACGTCGTCGTGCCGAGCCTAGTGACGAGCCGGACCCGGCGGGCACGACGACGGCGCCGGCGGGGGGAGGACGGTCCCCGCCGACGCCGTCAGTGGCCGTGGCCGGTCAGCCGCGCAGCCGCTCCATCGCGAGCTGCACGAGCGCGATGAGGGCCTGCTTCGTGGCCGTCCGCGACCGCGCGTCGGTGTACATCAGCGGCACGTGCGCCGGGACGGACAACGCCTCGCGGACGTCCTCGAGCTGGTGGCGCGCCACGCCGTCGAAGCAGTTCACCGCGACGACGAAGGGGATGCCCCGCGACTCGAAGTAGTCGACGGCCGGGAAGCACTGGTCGAGGCGCTCGGTGTCGACGAGCACGACGGCCCCGATCGCCCCCTTGACCAGGTCGTCCCACATGAACAGGAAGCGGTCCTGGCCGGGGGTGCCGAAGAGGTACAGCCACAGCGAGCCCGGCAGGGCGATACGCCCGAAGTCCATGGCGACGGTCGTCGTCGTCTTGCGGTCGGTGACGCCACCGGCGTCGTCGACCCCGACGGAGTGCTCCGTCATGGCTGCTTCGGTGTTGAGCGGCTCGATGTCTGAGATCGAGCCGATGAAGGTCGTCTTGCCGACCGCGAAACCACCGGCGACGACGATCTTCACGACAGTGGGGGCCACGCCCCCGGTCGACGTCGTCCGGTCCGTCACGGCGGTGTCAGAGGGCTGATATGCCATTGAGAACACTCTCCAGCACGCTCAGGGACAGGGCGGGGGACTGGCCGGTGTGCACACTGACCGGCGTGGAGGTGTGGACACGGATGAAGCCGGAGTCGGCCAGGTCCGTGACCAGGACGCGCACGACGCCGATGGGCAGCCGCAGCAGTGCGGACAGCTCGGCGACGGACACGAACGTGTGTGCCGCGTGCTGGAGGATCGCCCGCTTCTCCGGCGGCAGACCCTGGCTGGCGGCGCCCGGAAGCATCTCGACCAGAGCTTCCAGGGGCAGATCCGAGTTGGCGGCCCGAACACGCCCACCGGTGACCGCGTACGGCCGGACGGTGCGAGCCTCGTACTCGACGCCGTCGTCCGACTGCTGTCCGGGGACGCGGTGCGCCCCCCCGAATGGCTGCTCGTTGGTGGCCATGGATCCGCTCACCCGACCGCTCGAACCGCACCGTCGACCGGGAGGTTCCCACGCATCTCGGTGACGAGCTGCGGGGTCAGGGTCGTCTCGGTGCGCGACACGAGCATCGCCATCTCGTACCCGATGAGACCGACGTCGCACGTGGTGTCCGCGACGACGGCCAGCACCGAGCCGTTGGAGACGCTCATGAGGAAGAGGAAGAGCTCGTCCATCTCGACGATGGCCTGACGGACGTCCCCTGCCTGGAGCTGACGGGCGGCGCCGCGGGTCAGGCTGGAGAGCCCCGCGACGATGGCGGCGAGCTGGTCGCCGCTGGTGCGGTCCAGGTTGTCCGACATGGCCATGAGGAGGCCGTCGGCCGACACCACGAGGGTGTGTCGGGTGCCTGGAACCGTTCTGACGAAGTTGTCGAGGAGCCAGCCGAAGTTGGCAGCCTCTGAGCTGATCGCTGTCACGTGTCCTCCCTGAGGTTTCCGGCCTGGTGCTGCGTGGGGGTGCGGGTCACCATGAGGCCTCCCGCGTGGTCAGGTCGGTGTCCGGCGTGGTGACGGGCTCGCCCCGTCCGTCCGGACCCTCCGAGCCACCGGCGTGGCCGATCTCGCCGGCTGTCTGTGTGCCGTCGTCGCTCGCCTGGCGTCCGCGCGACGTGCCGGACTGGAAGGAGCTGAGCAACGAACGGACCTGGTCGGCGTCGCGCGCGGGACGCGGCGACGACGGCTTGGTGATGGCGGGCGCCGCCGGGATCGCGCTCGGCGTGCGGCGGACGAGCTTCGACGAGCCGCTGCCGGCGACGGCCTGCGGCCGGTACGTCGACAGCTGGTTGAGCTCGGCCAGCGCCTGCGAGGCGATGTCCGCCCGCTGCGCCAGCATGCTCGTCATCTCCTCGTCGAAGCCGAAGGCGGCCTGCGGCGTGAAGGTGGTGCCCCCTCCGAACGCCGGGGCCGGGGCCGCCGGCTGGACCGGTGCGGCCGGGGGCTGGACCGGCG
>JAEWQZ010000268.1 GCA_023460255.1 Actinomycetes bacterium | reverse complement strand
GCCGAGCAGCGCGCGGCCCGCAAGGAGCTCGCGACCCTCGAACGTCGCCTGTCGCGACTGACCGGCGAGGCGGCGCGGCTGGAGACCGCGATGACCGAGCACGACCCGGCGGACCACGTCGGACTCGCCGAGCTCCATACCCGCCTGGACGCGCTGAACGCGGAGGTCGCCGAGCTCGAGGACCGCTGGCTCGAGGTGTCCGACGCCGCCGACTGACGGCCCCGGCGGCGGGATGCTCCGGCGCTGAGGCGTTCGGGCGCCCGGGCGCTCAGGCCTTCAGGCGCGGCTCGGCCGCGACCACCGCCGCCAGCTCGCGCCAGGCGCGCTCACCGGCCGCGACGTCGGCCGACCCGCAGGCGACGGAGAGCTCGGCGAGCCGGTCGAGCAGCGGCAGGTCCGCCGCCGGCACCTCCGCCTGGAGCGGCACCATGAGCGCCCGACCGTCCCAGGGCAGGTTCTCCTCGCCGGTGAGCGCCGCGACGTCGTGCACCAGGTCGGCCAGGACGAACGGCAGGCCGTGCATGTCGAAGATGCCGAAGTCGTCGGGGTCGGCGGCGCCGGTCCGGCACATCCGCCACGCGTCGCCCGCCACGACGAACCTGTCGCGCGGCGTGTCCAGCGGGTCGAAGTCGAGACCGAGGGCCTCGCGCTGGAGCCCGTCGAGCTGGGCGTCGGTGAGCACCCACCGTCCGCGGGCCCCGTCCCACCACTCGCACACCCAGTGGTCCTCGAAGTGGTCCGGCAGGAAGTACGTGGCGAACCCGCACCGCGCGCGGGCGGGGACGCCGTGGCGCCGCAGCGCCGCCGTCAGGAGCACCGTGTGGTCGCGGCAGGTGCCGACGACGCGGCGCTCGACGGGGCGGGCGACGTCCAGCGGGGCGTCGTCGAGCTCGGCCACCCGGTCGAGCATCCGCCCGACCGCGCGCAGGTTCACCTCGTCGCGCCGCTCCGGCGACAGGTCCAGCCCGTACCGCTCCGCCCAGTAGACGTGCACCATCAGGCCCTGGACGACCCGGACCAGCGCGTCGACCTCGCCGGGCAGCGCGTCGAGGGCGGCGGCGTGCGGCCCCGGCTCGGTGACCGGGCTCTGTCGTCGGAACGTGTCGGCCAGGTCCGCGCTGAGCATGGTGATCATCCTGGCACCGCGACCCGACGCCGAGGGGTCGCGGCGCGTTCCTCTCCGGAGGCCCGCTGCACCCCGACCGGCGTACCGTTGATCATCAGCCCATGGAGGCCACCATGCGTACCAGGTCGGTGTCGGTCGCCACCCTCGCCGCGGTGGTCCTGTCGCTGCCGCTGACGGCCTGCACGGGGGACGACGGCGCCACCCCCACCGAGACGGTGACGGTCACCGTCGCACCGGAGCCGGACGGGGGCGACCCGAGCGCGTCACCCACCGCGACCGAGGCCCCCGACGAGGCCGCGCCGCTGCCCGACGAGGGGCCCGACGACGACGCGCCCTTCGTCGCGAACACCGAGCCCGACACCGAGGACGCGTCGGACGGCGCCCGCCTCGTGAACACGGACATGCGCTTCGGTCGGCACGACGGCTACGACCGGATCGTCCTCGACCTGGACGGCGCGGGCGCCCCCGGCTGGCGGGCGCAGTACGTCGACAGCCCACTGGGCCAGGCGTCGGGCGAGGTCATCGACGTCGACGGCGGCGCCTACATCGACGTGCTCATCCAGGGGATCATGTACCCGGGCGAGGAGGAGGGGCAGCCGGAGTACACGGGCCCGGCCGTGATCGCCCCGCCGGCCGGAGGCGCCATCCGCGAGGTCCGCTGGGCGGGCATCTTCGAGGGCACCCTCCAGCTCGTCATCGGGGTGGAGTCGGAGCAGCCGTTCCGGGTGTTCATGCTCGAGGACCCGCTGCGGGTCGTCGTCGACGTGCAGCACTGACCTCGCCGACCGACCCCCGGAGGCGTCACTCCCCCCGGAGCAGGTCCTCGAAGCTCTCGGTGAGGGCGAGCGGGTCGCGCGGCGGCCGACGCTCGCTCGAGGCGACGAGCCTGGCCAGCTCGGCACCGCCGCGGGCCACCCGGTCGGTGAGCGGGGCGACGTCGTCGTCGGGCCGGACGCCGCCGCTGTGGCCGAAGTCGTCGGTGGCGGCGAACACGCCCGTCGGCACGGTCAGCGCGCCCAGGTAGGCGAAGAGCGGGCGCAGCGCGTGCTCGATGGCGAGCGAGTGCCGGGCGGTGCCGGCCGTCGCGCCGAGCAGCACGGGCATGTCGGTCAGCGCGTCCTTCTCCACGACGTCCCAGAACGTCTTGAAGAGCCCGTTGTACGACCCGGAGTAGATCGGCGACACGGCCACGACGCCGTCGGCGTGCGTGACGGTGCGCAGCGCAGCGGTCAGGGCGGGCGAGGCGACCCCGGTCAGCAGCATCGTCGTGAGGTCCTGCGCGAGCAGCCGCACGTCCACGACCTCGACCCGCGCCGCGATCCCCCGGGCCTCCAGCGAGGCGACGGTGGCCCCGGCGAGCCGGTCGGCGAGCAGCCTCGTCGACGAGGGCTCGCGCACCCCCGCGCTCACGACGGCGATGGTCGCCCGGCGGGCGGCGCTCACGCGCCGGCCTCGACCTTCGGCGAGCGGCCCGTGACGCCGTCGGCGTCGGCGTGGACCGTGGCGTCCCGCGGGC
>JAEWQZ010000267.1 GCA_023460255.1 Actinomycetes bacterium | reverse complement strand
GGCGGCGCGCCGCCTCTTCGCCGGGCCCAGGCTCCCCCGCCTGGACCGGGCGACGGCGGCCGACGCCGACCGGCCTCTGCGCGACGCCGTCCGCTGAGGCGGCACCGCACCGGGCCGGCCGGCTCCGTCGGTCAGTGCGCGAAGTGCCGCGTGCCGGTGACGTACATCGTCACGCCGGCCGCGCGGGCCGCGGCGACGACCTCCTCGTCCCGGATCGAGCCGCCCGGCTGGACCACGGCCCGCACCCCCGCCCCGACGAGGATGTCCAGCCCGTCGGCGAACGGGAAGAACGCGTCCGACGCAGCGACGGCGCCGCGCGCCCGCTCCGCCCCGTGCCCGTTGGCCCGCTCGACGGCGAGGCGGCACGAGTCGACCCGGTTCACCTGCCCCATCCCGACGCCGACCGACGCCCCGTCGCGCGCGAGCAGGATGGCGTTGGACTTCACGGCGCGCACCGCCCGCCAGGCGAAGGCCAGGTCGGCGAGCGTGGCGTCGTCGGTGGCCTCGCCGGACACGAGCGTCCACGTGGTCGGGTCGTCGCCGGCGGCGTCGATGCGGTCGCGGTCCTGCACGAGGAGACCGCCGGTGACCGGCCGGGTCTCCACGACGTCGGCCGGGCCGCCGTCGACCACGAGCAGCCGCAGGTTCTTCTTCGACGTGAGGATCTCCAGCGCGTCGTCGTCGTAGCCGGGGGCCACGACGACCTCGGTGAACACCGGCTTCAGCTGCTCGGCCATGGCGCGGGTGACCACGCGGTTCGCGGCGACGACCCCGCCGTACGCGGAGACCGGGTCGCAGGCGTGCGCCTTGGCGTGGGCGTCGGCGACGTCGGTGCCCTCGGCGATGCCGCACGGGTTGGCGTGCTTGATCACGGCGACCGCCGGCGCGGCGTGGTCCCAGGCGGCGCGGTAGGCGGCGTCGGCGTCGACGTAGTTGTTGTAGCTCATCGGCTTGCCGTGCAGCTGTCGGGCCTGCGCGAGGCCGGCCGGGCCGACGCCGTTGGTGTACAGCGCGGCGCGCTGGTGCGGGTTCTCGCCGTAGCGCAGGACGGCGGTGCGGTCCCAGGTGGCGCCCATCCAGGCCGGGAAGCCGGTGTCGACGACGCCCTCGGTGGTCTCGACCCGGTCGCTCGGCGCGAGCACGTTGCCCATCCAGGAGGCCACGTGCACGTCGTACGTGGCGGTGTGCACGAAGGCCGCTGCGGCGAGCGCCCGCCGCTCGGCGAGCGTGAAGCCCCCGCCGCGGACGGCGGCGACGACGTCGCCGTACCGCGCCGGGTCGACGACGACGGCGACGCTCGGGTGGTTCTTCGCGGCGGCCCGCACCATGGACGGCCCGCCGATGTCGATCTGCTCGACGCACTCGTCCGGGGTCGCGCCGGACGCCACGGTCGCGGCGAACGGGTAGAGGTTGACGACGACGAGCTCGAACGCGGCGACGCCGAGCTCGGCGAGCTGGGCGACGTGCTCGGGCCGACGGGTGTCGGCGAGCAGCCCGGCGTGCACCCGCGGGTGCAGCGTCTTGACGCGCCCGTCGAGGCACTCGGGGAAGCCCGTGAGCTCCTCGACGCGGGTGACGGGCACGCCCGCGTCGGCGATGCGGGCCGCCGTCGAGCCGGTCGAGACGAGCTCGACACCCGCCGCGTGCAGGGCCGTGGCGAGCTCCGCCAGGCCCGTCTTGTCGTAGACGCTGACGAGCGCCCGGCGGACGGGGCGGCGGGTGTCGTCGGCCGTCGGGTCGGCGACGTCGGGCAGAGGTGCGAGCGACATGGCAGCTCCTGGGTCGGGTGCGGATCGGCTGACCTGCTCCCGGCACCCAGGCGGGCGGTGCGTGACGGGCACTGCTGCCGCTCCCCGGTGGTCGGTTCCACCCTCGCCAGTCGCGGCAGGACCAGTCTAGCCACCCCGATCTGATCAGAGGGCGACCTGGAGGCCGGCTCCCGCCGCGGCGGAGGCGACGACCGCGTCGAACACCCGGGCGTGGTCGGCGGCCGCCCGGTGCAGGTGACCGAAGAGCTCCGCGGTGACGGCGCCGAGCAGCGCGGTGAACAGGGCGAAGGTGCGCACGACGTCGGCGGGGGCGACGGTGACGTCGTGCCCCGAGGCCGCCGCGACGGCCGCACCGAGCTCCATCGCCGGCGCGTCGACGAGCCCGTCGGCCGCAGGGGTCGGCCCGGCCGGCCGCCAGGACCCGTCGAGGTGGGCGGCGAGGACCACCCGGATGAGCACCGCCCACACCCGGACCGCGTGCGGCACCGTGTCCTGCGGCGCGGCGTACCCGGGCACGGGCGTGCCGTAGAGGAGCTCGAAGCCGCTGCGGCGGGCCAGGGCCCAGGCACGGAACGCCCGCGCGACCTCCAGGAACGTCTCCCCCGGGCCGGCGCCTGCGGACAGGGCACGGTCCTCGGCAGCCTCGCAGGCCGCGGCGACCTCGTCGTAGGCCTCGATGATGAGGAGCGTGAGGAGGGCGTCCCGGGAGGGGACGTACCGGTACACGGCACTGGAGGCGACGCCCAGGTCGCGGGCGACGGCGCGCAGCGAGAGCGCAGCGGGCCCGTCCGCGTCGAGGCGGACGCGGGCGGCGGCGAGCAGGTCGGCGGTGAACGCGGCGCGGGCGCGCTCGCGGGCGGTGGCTGCCACGCGATCAGCATAGTCGGCCGACGTGATCACCGCTCGTATCAGAGAGCACTGCTCTTGACACGGGTGCGGCCGCTACGCGAGCATCAGACACATACGAGAGCACCGCTCACACTTCTACCTCCCGGAGAACCGCATGGCTCAGCACGTCGTCGTCGGCAAGGGCCCCGTGGGCCGCACCCTCGCCAGCACCCTCGCTCGCGCGGGCCACGACGTCCTCGTGCTCAGCCGCTCGGGAGGGATGCCCCGGCTACCCGGCGAGCCACCCGCCGAGATGCCCGGCACCATCACGGCCGAGGACCTCGACGCCACCGACGCCGCCGCGCTCACCTCCGCCGTCCAGGGCACCGACGCGCTGCACGTCTGCGTGAACCCGCCGTACCACCGCTGGCCGACCGACTGGCCCCCGCTCGGCGAGTCGTTCCTCACCGCGGCCGAGCGGACCGGCGTCGTCCTCGTCACCGCCGGGAACCTGTACGGGTACGGCGCAGGCACGCACCTGGTGACCGAGCAGACGCCGCTGCGCAGCACCGAGCCGAAGGGCCGCGTCCGCGCCGACCTCTGGCGCGAGGCGCTCCGGAGGCACCGGGCCGGCGTCGTCCGGGCCACGGAGGTCCGCGCCGCCGACTACCTCGGCCCCGGTGCCGAGGACCACGCGCACGCCGGCCCGAGGATGCTGCGACCCCTGCTCGCCGGGCGTCCCGTGCGACCCATCGGCTCGGTCGACCAGCCGCGCTCCTGGACGTACCTGCCCGACCTCGCGGCCGCGCTCGCCGCCGCCGCGAGCACCCCCGCCGCATGGGGTCGGCCGTGGCACGCCCCGTCCCCCGAGCCGCTGACGTTCCGCGAGCTCGCCACCCGGTTCGCCGTGGCCGCCGGCGCACCGGGACCGCGGTTCGCACCCCTGTCGATGGGCGCCGTCCGCGCCCTCGGCCTGGTCTCCCCGATGCTGCGCGAGCTCGGCCGGGTCGGGTACCAGTTCACCGAGCCGTTCGTCATGGCGTCCGCGGCCAGCCAGGAGGTGCTGGGCGTCACGCCGACCCCGTGGGACGTGATCGTCGGCCAGACCCTCGCCGCATGGCGCGCCGACGCGGCCGCCGGCGTCCCCGCCGCGTCACGCCGGCCCTAGCCGGGCGGGTATCCGGGCGCGGACCCGATCCGCGCGGTCCGGCCGGTCACCGTCACCCCGCCGCGGGCGACCCGCCCGACGACGTCGACGACCAGCTCCCGCTCGACCGCCTTGATCCGCTCGTGGAGGCCGGCCTCGTCGTCGTCGTCGCGGATCTCGACGGCGCGCTGGGCGAGGATCGGCCCCGTGTCGACCCCCGCGTCGACCAGGTGCACCGTGCAGCCCGTCACGCGGACGCCGTGGGCGAGCGCGTCGCGGACCCCGTGCGCGCCGGGGAACGCGGGCAGCAGCGCGGGATGGGTGTTGAGGATCCGCCCCCCGAACCGGCGCAGGAACGGCTCGCCGAGGATCCGCATGAACCCTGCGAGGACGACAAGCTCGGGGTCGAACACCTCGACGGCACGTGCCAGGCCCTCGTCCCACGCGGGCCGGTCCGGGAAGTCCGCGGGGGCGACGACGGCGGTGGCCACACCCGCGGCCTGCGCACGCGCGAGGGCCGGCGCGTCGGCCCGGTTGCTCACGACGCCGACGACGCGCGCGCCGTAGGCGGGGTCGGTGTGCGCCGCGAGCAGGGCGGCGAGGTTCGTGCC
>JAEWQZ010000266.1 GCA_023460255.1 Actinomycetes bacterium | reverse complement strand
ACCTCGGCGAGCGCGGCGAGCCGGGCGGCGGCCACGCGGGCCTCCTCCTCCACCCGCGCCCGGGCGTCGAGGACCGCCGCGCACACGGCGTCGGCCTCGGCCTGCGGGTCGAGGAAGGCCGCCGCCGACCACACCTGCACGACCGTCCAGCCCAGCCGCTCGAGCCGCTGCGGCACCTGCCGGTCACGGACGCGCACGCTCGGCTCGGCGATGTAGGCGTCGTCGTCGGTGAGCACCGCGACGAGCATCCGGTCGGGCAGGTCGGGGTGACCGACGACGAGCGGGATGCGCGGACCGTCGCCCGAGCCGTGGTCGACCTCGACGACCAGGCCCATGCGCCACAGGCGCTCGGCGAGGTCGAGCACGAGCCGGTCGGGGTCGGCGCCCGCCCGCGGCGCGGGCCGCCCGCCGCCCGACGGCGCAGAACGCTGCTCCGCCAGCCGCAGCAGGTCGGCGAGGAGCCGGGCCCCGGGCGCCTTCAGCCGGTCGGAGTCGAGGTCACCGGCGGCGAAGCAGCTGACGACCGTCAGCCGCTCGCGCACGGCGGTGAGCGCGTCGACCAGAGCGATGTCGCCACCGTCCTCGGTCAGCGGGCCGAAGCGGTGCAGCACCCGGCCGTGCGGGGTCCGGCCGAAGCCGACGGAGAGCACGACGGCGTCCCGCACGAGGCCCTGCGTCGCGCCCACCTGCACCACGGCGAACGGCTCGGCACCGCCGGGGGCGAGCAGGCGGTCGACGGCCGGGTCGTCCGCCGCACGCGCGGCGACGGCGTCACGCACGCGGTCGGCGTGCGCGCGCGAGGGGGTGACGACGGCCAGCGAGGCGCCGGGGCGCGTCCGCGCGTGCTCGGCGACGATCTCGACCACCCGGTCCACCTCGGCCGACGTGCCCTCGACCAGCCCGTTCTCCCCCGGCATGCCCGAGCCGTCGACGAGCTCGAGCCGCAGCAGGCCGGCGTCCGAGGGCAGCGGGGTCGGGCGGAGCCGGTCGCCGTATCCGTGCTCGGCGAGGAAGGCGGTCAGCGCCGGGTCGCGGCGGGCGCTGTCGGCTCGCAGCGTGACCGCCGGCAGGACTGCGCCGAGCGCCTCGAGCGCGGACCCGCGCGGGCAGCGCGCGTCTCCGACGACGAGCACCTGGCGGCCGCGGGCGAGCGCCGGCACGACCTCCTCCAGCGGCAGGTGCCCGGCCGCGTCCAGCACGACGAGGTCCTCCGTGCGCTGCGGGGGCAGCAGGTGCGGGACGAGCATGGGGGACGCGACCAGGCAGGGCCGCAGGTGCCGTGCGACCTGCGGGTACCGCTCGACGGCCTGACGCACGGTGCCGAAGCGGCCCTCGACGATCTCGGCGAACAGCTCCTGCGTCGGCCCGTCGGCCATCTGCATCCGGCCGAGCACCTCGGTGCGCGCTGCGGCGTGGGCGAGCACCGCGCGGTCGGCGAGGAGGCGCTCGTCGAGCGCGCGGAACTCGGCGACGAGCCGGGTGAGGGTGACGCCGTCGTGCCCGGCCAGCGCCGGGTCCTCGGCGAGGACGAGCTCGAAGACGGTGCTCCACCAGGCGAGGTCGAGCTCCGCGGCGACGACGGCTGCGGACACCCGACGCGCAGCGAGGTCCGCCAGCAGGTCACCCAGGCCGCGCTGGCGCAGGCTGCGCAGCAGGGCGGTCCGCTCGGGCAGCGTCTCCAGGGCCTCGCCGTCGGCCCGGAGGCGGGTGAGGCGCACCTCCAGCTCGTCCCAGGTCAGCGTCGCCAGGCCGCCACCGCCTGCGGTGGGCTCCAGCACGGCCGCGAGCGCGACCAGGTCCGCGTGCGCCTCGCGGTGGTCGAGCTGGATCCCGGCGAGCCCCTCGGGGATCCGCGGCCAGCCGCCGGCCGGGCAGTGCGCGCGCCAGACCTCCCGCTGGTGCTGCACGTCGAGCAGGGCGGCGTGCAGGTCGGCGACCGGGCGACCGGGCCGCAGCATGTCCTTGGCCTGCTTGCGCAGCCGACGGCGCAGCGCCCCGCTCATCTCGACGCCGTGCTCGGCCCGCCACGCGGCGGTGGCCGTCGCCGCCACGAGGTCCGCGGCGGAGCGCTCGAAGATCATGGGACGGAAGACGTCGAGCGCCGCGCGGACGCCCTCGAGCATCTCCAGCTGCTCCGCCCAGGCCGCGGGCGTCTCGGCGGGCACGAGGCCCGTCTCCTCGGCCACCCGGGCGGCCTCGGCCCGCATCTGCGGCAGCGCATGGGTGAGGAGCCGGTCGACGCGGGCGAGCGCGGCCCGTCCGCGGTCGGGCGTGGGCAGCTCGGCGCCGTACCAGGGGGACGCCTGCGTCGCCGGCGTGAACGCACCGAGGGTCGCCACGCGGACGAGGTCGGCCGCAGCCTGGGCGCGCGACTCCCCGTTGAGCGCCTCCGCCGCGGGTGGGCTCAGGCGCACCCGCGTCTGCGGCGCCGGGCGGGTCGACGTGAGGCGCGCGAGGTCCTGGAGCGCGTCGTACGCGGAGCACCCCCACGGCTCCCGCACCCGGTGCAGGCCCGCCACGTACCGCTGGAGGCGGGTGCGCCGGTCGAGGAGCTCGCGTTCGACGACAGCGATCTTCTCGGCGTCGACGGCCACCGGCTCGGCGGTCATCGCACCCAGCACGCGCTGCCCGGCCTGCTCGCGCCAGCCGGAGCGGGGGGCGACGTCGAGCAGGACGTCGTCGAGGCCGAGCCGGCGGAGCCGGTCCGTGACCGCCTCGGCGGCCCGCCGGTGCCCCGCCACGTAGAGGACCGTGCGGCCCGCGGCGACCGCGTCCGCCACGACGGCCGCGACGGTGCCGGCGACGTCGCTGGCCGGCGGCGCGTCGACGATCAGGTGGTGCCCGGCGCCGAGGGCCTCCAGGACGTGCAGCTGGTCCGGGTCCAGGTCGCCGACGCCCTCGCGCCCGACGGGGCGGTCCCCCGACGGCCGGGGGGGCAGGGGGTGGCCGAGCGCGGCGGCGGCCCTG
This sequence comes from Actinomycetes bacterium, assembly GCA_023460255.1. GTDB lineage: Bacteria > Actinomycetota > Actinomycetes > Actinomycetales > Cellulomonadaceae > Actinotalea. Next base: position 377 of record JAEWQZ010000266.1, on the reverse strand, counting down.
TCGTCGCCCGCGAGCGCGGCGACCACCTCGTGCTCGGCCAGCACGGGGGCGAGCGCATCGAGGTCGTCGACCAGGCTCTGCTCGGGGTGCACGAAGGTCCCGACGAGCAGCCGGTCCTCGAGCGTGAAGCCCTCGAGCAGCGTCTCGCCGAGGCCGCAGAGCCGGTCCAGCGCCCCGCGCGGGTCGAAGCCCGCCGGGCCGAAGGCGGCACGGGCGAGCGCCGTCGGGTCGAGCAGGGCGCCGCGCGACCGCAGGGCCGTCGCGAGCACGGGGTTGACCTCGAGCGTCGGGTCCAGGGTCAGCTCGAGGTCGCTGCCGCCGGGGTGCGCTCCCACCGTGACGGGGCGCAGCAGCACGGGGGCACGCACCGTGCGCAG
>JAEWQZ010000265.1 GCA_023460255.1 Actinomycetes bacterium | reverse complement strand
GTCCCCTCGAGGACGTCGCGCTCCCAGGCGCCGGTGCCGGGCCGGGTCGGCTCGAAGACGCCGACGACGAGCATGCGCAGCGCGCCGGCCGCACCGTCGGTCTCGTCGGTCTCGTCGGTCTCGTCGGTCCCACCGTCGGTGCCGGTGGGGTCCAGCAGCAGCTCGTCGCCCACCCGGGCGCCGAGCGCCGTCGCGGCGGCCGCGGGCAGGGCCGTCTCCCACGCCCCGCCCGTCCGCGCCGCGGGCCAGCGACCCTCGACGAGCCGGGCGCGCGCGTCGACGTCGTCGGCCGCGACCAGGTACGCCTGCGCGGGCGGGACGCCCGAGGAGTCGGGGGTCGCCGACGTGTCGGGCGCCCACGCGTGCACCAGCGGTGAGGTCAGCCAGGTCGACGTCGTGGAGCCGAGCGCCGCGAGCATCTGCGTCGCCCGGGCGGACGCCACGGTCACCGCCCCGGCAGGGTCGCGGGGATCGGTCGAGGCCGGGTCCGGCGGGTCGCCGTCGGGCACTGGGCGGAACGAGACGGTCAGCCGCACGTCCTCCACGGGGGCGGCCCGGACCGCGGCGACGGTGGCCGCGTCCCGCGCCGTCGTGAGGAGCAGGGTGCAGACCCCGGCCAGCGCGGCGCCGGCGACGAGCACGACCAGCACGGCAGCGAGCAGCGGGAGCTGCGTGAGCGCGCGCCGCGTGACCAGGCCGGCGCCGTTCATCCGACCGTCACCCGGCCACGGCCCCGTCGGTGATGTGCAGCACGCGGTCGGCGAGGGCGATCATGACGGGGTCGTGCGTGGACACGATCGCCGTCATGCCCTCGGCGTCGACGACCGCCCGGATGAGCGCCATCACCGCCAGGCCGGTCTCGCTGTCGAGCTGCCCGGTGGGCTCGTCGGCGATGAGCAGCCGGGGCGACGCGGCGAGCGCGCGGGCGATCGCGACCCGCTGCTGCTGCCCGCCGGAGAGCTCGTCGGGCCGCTGCTCGGCGTGCGCGCCGAGGCCCACGAGGTCCAGGAGCAGGCGCACGCGTCGCTCGCGCGCCGGCACGGGGAGCCCGCGCAGCCGCAGGGGGACGCCGACGTTCTCGGCGGCGGTGAGCACCGGCACCAGCCCGAAGGTCTGGAAGACGAAGGCGACGCGCTCGCGACGCAGCTGCACGAGGCCGGCGTCGTCCAGCGCGGTGACCTCGACGCCGTCCACGTGCACGGTGCCGCGGTCGGGGCGGTCGAGGCCGCCGATCATGTTGAGCAGGGTGGTCTTCCCGGAACCGGACCGGCCGACGAGCGCGACGAGCTCGCCGGCGGCGACGTCGCAGGAGGCGCCCCGCAGGGCGTGCACGGCGGCGGCGCGCACGCCGTAGGTCTTCTCGACGCCCCGCACGACCACCATCGGCGACGCGGACGCGGGGGGCGGGGCGGCGGACGCGACCGACGACGCCGCCGACGGGCCGAGGGCGCTCACGCGTCGGCCGCCGTCCGGTCGGGGCTGATCGTCACGTGCTCGGCCTCGAGTGCGAGCCGCACGCGGCGGGAGAGGTTGAGCGCCTCGCGGTACTCCCGGGGCACCTGGACCCGTCCGGCGCGGTCCATCACCGCGTACTCCTCGGCGACCACGCCGCCGGTCCCGTCGTCGTACGACGGGCGCCGCAGCACCTCGGTGCTCGTGCGGCCGTCACGGATGGCGACGGTGCGGGACACCTGCGAGCTCACCGCGGGGTCGTGCGTGACGACGACCACCGTCGTGCCGAGCTCCCGGTTCGCACGGCGCAGCGCGTCGAAGACCTGCTGGGACGTCGTCGTGTCCAGCTCGCCGGTGGGCTCGTCGGCGAGCAGCACGGTCGGCGCGTTGGCGAGCCCGACGGCGACCGCCACCCGCTGCTGCTCGCCGCCCGACATCTCGCCCGGTCGCCGCCCGGCGCAGTGTGCGACGCCCGTGAGCTCCAGGAGGTCGGCGACGCGGCGTCGTCGCCGTCGCCGGGACGCCCCCGCGAGGTTCATCGGGAGTGCGACGTTCTGCGCGCCGGTGAGGAACGGGACGAGGTTGCGCGCGGCCTGCTGCCACACGAAGCCGACCATGCGGCGCCGGTAGTCGACGCGCTGGGCCCCGGTCATGGACATGAGGTCCCACGGGCCCACGCGGACGCGGCCCGCGGTCGCGACGTCGATGCCGGACAGGATCGCCAGCAGCGTCGACTTGCCCGAGCCCGACGCGCCGACGACGGCCACCATCTCGCCGGGGTCCACGAGTAGGTCGAGGCCCTGGAGCGCCTGCACCTCCACGCGCCCGGTCTGGTAGATGCGCACGACGTTGTCGCAGACGATCAGGGCCTCGTGGCCGAACTCGGCCGCAGGGCGGGTGCGGGCGTGCAGGCCCTCGAGCGTGCTCTCGGACATCGTCACCTCCGAGCGGGAACCAGCCGAGGCTAGCGGGGCGCCCCGACCATGCCCCCGCGCCACCCCGCCCGGGGCTACGACCGGTGCGCGGCGCGGGCGGGCGGCAGGTCGGTGACGAGGGTCTCCGGCACGAACGCCCCGACCGCGTACTCCAGCTCGCCGTCGGGCAGCTCCCAGACGGCGCGGCCGCCGGCGGGGAAGCGTCGCCCGGCCGGGTCGACCCACTCGGTGCGCGGGGTGCGCCACGGGGCGCGGACGAGGCCGCCGGGCAGGTCGGCGTAGCGGTCGGTGGTGCGGAAGTCCACGACCTGGTGGTGCTCGTCGACGGTCACGCGCGCGGTCGAGGTGAGGCCCGCGTCGGTCAGCGTCACGTCGAACGACGCGTCGTCGACGGCCCGCCACGTCACGGCGGGCACGAGCAGCGTGGCGGGGGCGAGGAGGACCGCGTCGTTGAGGTAGGTGGTCAGCTCGCCGAGGTCGAGCTCGGGCCCGCTCCCGTCGACGACCTTCACGACGCCGAGGGCCCGCCCGACCATCCGGCCGCGGCCGGCCGCGTACGTGTCGAGGCCGAACACCGGCAGCAGGCCGTGGACCATGTCCAGGCGCATGACGTAGACGCGCGCCGGTGCGAGCACGCTGGTGTACTGCCACGCCTCGCACGGCGTCCAGGGCGCGTCGGGCCGCAGCCGGAAGCGTCCGCGGAACTGGACGCGGTACGACCAGGGGCGGGGTCGGCCGACGACGCCGGCCGCGCGCAGGTACCGCCGGGCGGGGTCAGGCAGGCCGGCGAGGTCGGTCTCGGTCACCGGGGCGGGGTCGCCCGGGCCGGTGGGCAGGTCG
>JAEWQZ010000264.1 GCA_023460255.1 Actinomycetes bacterium | reverse complement strand
GATGAGGTTCTCCGCGACGGTGAACTCGCCGACGAGCCCGTCGGTGCTGCGGTCCTCGGGGATGAAGCCCACGCCCTCGTCGAGGATCTGCCGCACCGAGCGGCCGACGAGGTCGGTGCCGTCGAGCCTGATGCTGCCGCGGACGGTGCCGGCCACCAGGCCGACCAGGGCCTCGGTCAGCTCGGTCTGCCCGTTGCCCTGCACGCCGGCCACGACGAGGACCTCGCCGCCACGCACGGTGAAGCTGACGTCGTCCACCAGGACCGTGCCGCGGGCGTCGGTGACCTCGAGGCCCGCGACCTCGAGTGTCGAGGGGGCGTAGGCGGGCTCCCCCTTGTGCACGGTCAGCTCCACCGCGCGGCCGACCATCATCGCGGCGAGCTCGGCGTCGGTCGAGGTGGGCTGCGCCTCGCCGACGACGGCGCCGCGCCGGATGACCGTGATCCGGTCCGCGACCTCGCGGACCTCCCGCAGCTTGTGGGTGATGAAGACGATCGCGGCGCCCGACTCCTTGAGCTGGCGCATGATGCCCATCAGCTCGTCGGTCTCCTGCGGCGTGAGGACCGCCGTCGGCTCGTCGAAGATCAGCACCTTCGCGTCCCGGGAGAGCGCCTTGATGATCTCGATGCGCTGCTGCACGCCGACCGGGAGGTCCTCCACCAGCGCGTCGGGGTCGACGTGGAAGCCGAACCGCGACGCGATCTCGCGGACCTTCTCGCGGGCCGCCTCGAGGTCGAGGCGGCCGCCGCCGAGCGTCTGCTCGTGCCCGAGCATGACGTTCTCCGCGACGGTGAAGACCGGGATGAGCATGAAGTGCTGGTGCACCATGCCGATGCCGGCGGCCATCGCGTCACCCGGACCACGGAAGTGCTGCACCTCGCCGTCGAGGAGCACCTGGCCCTCGTCGGCGGAGTACAGGCCGTACAGGACGTTCATCAGGGTCGACTTGCCGGCTCCGTTCTCCCCGAGGAGGCAGTGGATCTCACCTGGCTCGACGGTCAGGGAGATGCGGTCGTTGGCGACCAGGGAGCCGAAACGCTTGGTGATGCCGCGGAGCTCGAGCTTCATCGCACGATCCTTGGGGTGGGACGGGGACTGAGCAACCACTGCACGCGCGCGCGTTCCCGGGGAGGCCGGTGGGCCTCCCCGGGAACGACGTCACGCGGTCGTCGTCACTGGTTCAGGTACGACGTGACCTCGACCTCACCGGCGATGATCGCCGCCTGGAGCGCCTGGACCTCTTCCCAGAGCGCCGCGTCGACCTTGTCCTCGAAGTTGTGCAGCGGGGCGATGCCGACGCCGCCGTTCTCGAGGGTGCCGACGTAGGCCTCGTAGTCCACGTCCCCGCCACCGGCGGCCATGATCGTGTCGTACACCGAGACGTCCATCTGCTTCAGGATCGAGGTCAGGACCAGCTCCTGGGTGCTCGGGTCCGTCTCGTAGAAGTCGGCGTCCACGCCGATCAGCGCGATCTCGCGGCCGGAGTCCGCGATCGCGTCCATGGCCGACTGGTAGATCGGGCCACCGACCGGCAGGAGCACGTCGACGCCCTGGTCGATGATGCCCGCCGCGACGCCCTTGGCCGTGTCGTTGGCCGCGAAGCCACCGGTGAAGGAGCCCTGGTCGCCGCCCTGGTAGCCGATCACCTGGACGCTGGTGCCCTTCTCGGAGTTGTAGTACTCGACGCCCTGCTTGAAGCCGTCCATGAAGATCGTCACGGTCGGGTAGGGCTGGCCGCCGAAGGTGCCGACCTTGCCGGTCTCCGAGTAGCCCGCCGCCAGGTAGCCGGCGAGGAACGCCGCCTGCGCGGTGTCGTAGAGCAGCGGCTTGACGTTCTCGGCGTCCTTGGTGCCGTCGAAGTCGTTGTCGGCAGCGTCGTCGACGAGCACGTACTGGATCTCAGGGTTGGCCGTCGCGGACTCCACCGTCGCGGCCGAGAGGGCGAAGCCCACCGACACGATGGTGTTGCAGCCCTCGGCGACGAGCGACTCGAGGTTCCCCTGGAAGTCGGTCTCGGAGTCGGACTGGACCTCGGCGAACTCCGCACCGAGCTCGTCGGCCGCGTCCTTGGCGCCCTCGTAGCTCAGCTGGTTGAAGCTCCTGTCGTCGAAGCCACCGGCGTCGGAGACGATGCACGCCTTGTAGTCGATCGTCTCCTCGGCGGTCGGCTCCTCGCTGGCACCGCCCGCGGTCTCCTCGGGCTCCTCCTCGGGGGCCGCGCCACACGCCGCCAGAACAAGCGCCGCCGCGGTCGCGAGCACCGCTGCCCTCATCGTCTTCTTCACGTGCCACTCCTGTGTTGTCGCCACGCCTGTGCCGCCAGGCCTGCGGCTCGCGTCGCGCCGTCGCGGCGAGAGGGCCAGCGCCCGGTCGGCTGGATGCAACAGACACTACTGTCGCCGCCCGCATGGGTGTTACCACCGGGTAGCCCCGGGGGCTGGGATGTTACGGATTCGGAATGTTGCGCAACGCCGTGGCAGCGGGCACCGGGGCGGGGTGCTCGCCCGCCAGCACGGCCACCCGGGCGAGCACCCGGGCGCCGACCGCGACGGCCGCGTCGTCGACGACGAGGTCCCCGCGGTGCAGGTCGAAGGACCGCCCCCCGGGGGTCCGGGTGCCCAGGCGCCCCATCGCGCCGGCGGCCCGCGTGAGCAGCCATGCGAAGTCCTCGCCGCCGAGCGACTGCTCGGTGGCCTCGACGGCGTCCGGGTCGAGCACGTCGCGCACCGCCGCCTCGAGCAGCCGGGTGGCGTGCGGGTCGTTCTCCACCGGGGGCACGCCGCGGTCGTGCTGCACCTCGACCTGCACGCGGTACGGCGCGACGACGTGCTCGACGGCCTCCCGGAGCACCGCGCCGGCCTCCGCCCACGCCCGCGGCTCGAGGCAGCGCAGCGTCCCCCGGACCGTGCCCGTCGCCGGGATCGCGTTGCCCGCCGTGCCCGCGTGCACGTGGCCCCAGGTGAGGTTGACGCCCGCGCGCGGGTCCAGCCGTCGCCCGAGGACGGCGGGCACCTGCGTGATGACCTGGCCGAGCGCGAACACGACGTCCCCCGTCAGGTGCGGCCGCGAGGTGTGCCCACCCTCCGCGGTCAGCGTCACCGCCACCGGGTCGGACGCCGCGGTGATGGGCCCGGCGCGCGACCCGATCCGCCCCACGTCCACCCGTGGGTCGCAGTGCAGCGCGAAGACGTGCGCGACGCCGTCCATCGCGCCGGCCGCGACGGCCGCCTCGGCGCCGCCCGGCTGCACCTCCTCGGCGGCCTGGAAGATCAGCCGCACTCCCGCGGGCAGCACGTCGGCCCGTTCCGCGGCGAGCCGCGCGAGGACCAGCCCCGCGCCGAGGACGACCGCCGTGTGCACGGCGTGCCCGCACGCGTGCGAGACGCCGGGCACCGTGGACTGCCACGGCTCGCCGCACGTGTCGGGCACGGGCAGCGCGTCGAGGTCCGCGCGCAGCGCGACGCGGTGGGCACCGGTCTCCACGACGCCCGGTCCGATGTCGCAGACCAGGCCCGTGCCCGGCAGCAGCCGGGGGTGCAGACCCGCGGCGCGCAGGCGGTCCGCGACGACGTCGGTGGTGCGCCGCTCGGTGTG
>JAEWQZ010000263.1 GCA_023460255.1 Actinomycetes bacterium | reverse complement strand
ACATGCGTATCTTCGTGCATGCGCAGATGATAACCCACCGTTCGTCGCCCGCGCCGTAGGTTGGCGCCGTGCCTGACCCTGACGCCCCTCTCCCGCCGGACTCACGTCCCGACCCGGTTCGCCGACTGCGCCGCGTCGTCCTCGTCGTCGCCGGGCTGAACTTCGCCTACTTCTTCGTCGAGCTCGCCGTCGCGCTCGCGGCCGGGTCCGTCGCACTCCTGGCCGACAGCGTCGACTTCCTCGAGGACACCTCCGTCAACCTGCTCATCTTCCTGGCTCTCGGCTGGCCGCTCGCCCGGCGGGCCCTCATGGGCAAGCTGATGGCGCTCGTCATCCTCGGCCCGGCCGCGGTGGCCGGCGTGCAGGCCGTCCAGCGCTTCGCCGACCCGATACCACCGCAGGTGACGCCGCTCGTCCTCGCGTCGCTCGGCGCGATCGTCGTCAACGGCACCAGCGCCCTGCTCCTCGCCTCGCTCCGCCACCACGGGGGTTCGCTGAGCCGGGCCGCGTTCCTGTCCGCCCGCAACGACGTCCTCGTCAACGTCTCGATCATCGCGATGGGCCTGCTCACCGCCGGGACCGGTTCCGGCTGGCCGGACCTGATCCTGGGCTGCTTCATCATCCTTCTCGCGCTCCACGCCGCCTACGAGGTGTGGGAGGTCAGCGAGGAGGAGCGACTGGCCGCCACAGCGCTCGCGGGCGAGGGCATCGGCTGACCCGCGAAGGTCCCGCACCGTTCGACGGGCGGGCCACGTCACGCCGATCCGACGGGGGCTCATGGACCGCGACCCGACGCGGCTCCGCTCAGAACTCCGTGGCAAGCCGAAGGCCCGCCCCGCCGAAGCGGTGCGGGCCTCTGACCTGCGACATCTGCGTCGGGATGGCGGGATGTGAACCCACGACCCCTTGACCCCTTGACCCCGGACGCTTCTGGCTGGTCACGTACCGCGCCACCGCGGGTGGGTCAGAGCTTCTCGAGCGAGATGTCCAGCAGCTCCGCCGGGTCCAGCCACATCGACGGGTAGTTGCCGTACCAGCGCTGCACCCCGTCACCATCGACCAGGATGAAGCCGTGACCAGGCAGGCCCGCGTGCATGCCGGTGCCCAGCGTCCCGTACGCCTCGGAGACCGTGCCGTCGTCCAGGGCGAACGGAGCCTCGACGCCCAGCCGCTCGCGGTCGGCATTGATCTGGTCGGCCGTGTTCATGACGATCGGCAGGACCTCGATGCCGGCCTCGGCGAAGCCCGGCTCCTGCTCGATCTTGGCCATCTGGACCAGGCAGGAGTCGCAGCCGGCGCCCTCGTTGAAGTAGAGGATCACGGGGCTGCCGGCGTAGTCCGACAGCGAGACCGTGGAACCGTCGCTCATCGGGAGCGTGAACGGCGTGGCGTCGACCGCCTCGCTGCTCGTCTCCGGGCGGGCCGACAGCAGGGCGGCGACGACGAGCCCGATCAGCATGAGGACGGCGGACAGCGAGGCGATCCGCAGGATCAGGGTCCGCTTGCGCTGCGCCGCCTGCTGTTCCTTGCGCAGCTGCTCGAGCTGCTCCTGGCGCGCCGCCTGGCGCCTGATCGCGGTTCCGGAAGTCATCTCAGTCCTTGTCGTCGAGGGCAGCGGCCGGGGCCGTGCCGGTGGGCGAGGTGGCGTGGCAGCTCGGCTCCTCGGCGGGTGCCGGGGGTGCTGCCGCGGTGGGGTCGGACGCCTCGTGGGCGGGACTGCGCCAGGGAAGGCGTCGCTCGGCGAGCGTGGCCCAGACGAAGACGGCGGCAATCGCGAGGATGCCGGTTCCCTGGATCCACTCCGGGACTGGGGCAAGGAAGTCCTGCACGCCCGCGAAGATGCTGGTGAGCGTCTTGCTGGCCCACGCCTGGGCGGCCGTGCCGCCCGTCATGTCCGTGGACCCGGCGAGGGCGATGATCAAGCCCCCCATGATCACGAACGCGACGGCCACTGCGACGTTGACGGTGTTGGTGGCGATGAGCCGTCCGGCGACCCGGAACCGGACGAGCTTGGCACGCAGGAACCGCTTCTCCCCGAGCTTCGCCTTGTCCCAGACCAGTGCCATCACGAAGAGCGGGAAGACCATGCCGAAGACGTAGGCGACGCCGAGAGCGAAGCCACCGATCGGCGATCCGGAGAGCACGGAGAGCGTCATGACGCCGGCCAGCACGGGAGCGCAGCAGCTCGAGGCGATGCCGGAGAAGACGCCGAGGGCGAAGAAGCTGGCGGTGTCGCCCCGGGTGGTGTCGGGGGCGCGCAGCATCGATGGCATGGACCACATGCGGCCCGAGAGGGCCAGGGCTGCGAGGGCGAACATGAGGATGCCGCCGGCCCAGTACAGAGGCTGGTGGTACTTGGCGATGGCGCCCGACAGCAGGCTCATCCCGAGCGTGATGGGGACCAGGACCAGGCCGAGGCCCGCGGCGAAGACGAACGTCAGGGGCAGCAGCCGCCACCGGCTGTTCTTGACTGCCCCCGCCAGGTAGCTCGGCGCGAGGAACACGATGCAGCAGGGCGCGAAGAGCGCGACGCCGCCGGCGAAGAAGGCAGCGAGGATGCTGCCGGTCGTCAGGAGCTCCGATCCCATCTCAGCGGCCCGCCGTCGCCAGCCGCGCGCCGCGCGACTCGAGGATCTGGATGAGCTTCTTGCGCGGCAGCCGGCCCGAGCTGAGGAACGCGCCGTCGACGAGGACGAGCGGGTTCATCGCCGGTCGGTGTACCGCCACGAGGGTCCGGCCGGGCGGTGAGTCGATGTACACCACCGAGACGTCGATCGCGTACTCCGCGCTGAGCTCGTGCAGCGCCTCCTCGGCGTCGTCGCAGAAGTGGCAGGCCGGGCTGTGCACGAGGGTCACCGCAACGGGCTGCGGGGTCGTGTCTGTTCTCACGAGAACTCCTTCGAGGTGCTGACTCCAGCACTGTCGGGCATCCGCCCCGCGCGGTTGATCTCCCTTTGATTGAGGTTCGATGAAGAGCGCCGCGCGCGGCCCGCGCGGCGGTCCCTGGCCCGGTTGGGTGGCCGACAATGGCGCCGTGAGCACATCAACGGGTCCCCTGGCACCGCGCGCCCTGGTCGTCGACGACGAGCCGGCGCTCGCCGACGTCGTGACCAGCTACCTCGTCCGTGACGGGTTCGAGGTGGAGGTCGCCCTGACCGGCGAGGATGCGTTGGCGCACGCCCGCCTGCTCGACCCGGACGTGGTCGTCCTGGACCTCGGGTTGCCGGGCATCGACGGCATCGAGGTGTGCCGCCAGCTGCGCACCTTCTCCGACTGCTACGTGGTCATGCTCACGGCGCGTACAGACGAGGTCGACAAGCTCGTGGGCCTGTCCGTGGGCGCCGACGACTACGTCACCAAGCCGTTCAGCCCTCGGGAGCTCGTCGCGCGGATCCGGGCCATGCTCCGCCGGCCGCGCGCCGCCGCGACGCCCCGCTCGCACGACGCCGCTCCCCCGATCGTGGTCGGCGACCTGGCGGTCGACGTCGCAGCGCGCGAGGTGCGGGTCGGGGGCGAGCTCGTACCGCTGACCCGCACCGAGTTCGACGTGCTCGCGTCCCTCGCCAGCCGGCCGAACGCCGTGATGAGCCGGGCGGCACTCATCGAGGCCGTATGGGGCGGCGCCTGGGTCGGGGACGAGCACCTCGTCGACGTGCACGTGCTGCACGTGCGGCAGAAGCTCGGTGACACGGTCGACCAGCAGCGGTACGTGCGCACGGTGCGCGGGGTGGGCTA
>JAEWQZ010000262.1 GCA_023460255.1 Actinomycetes bacterium | reverse complement strand
GTCCCACGCGGACCGCTGCCGCGCGCGTCCGTGCCGGGCGACGACGAGTACCCGCGTGCCGAGCCGCCCGGCCGCGTGCAGCTGCTCCACCACGCCGAGGGGCTTGCGGTCGGCGGGGCGCGTGAGGAGCTCCGCGGCGGTGCTCGTGGAGACCCACACGACGTCGTCGACCTCCGTCAGGGGGGCCTGTCGGACGTGGTCCCGCGCGCCCAGCGGCGCGCCGTCCGCGTCGGTCGCGACCCGTGCCGCCCAGTACCGCACGTGCTTCGCGGTGCCGTCGGGCGTCCGGTAGCGCATCGCGGGCAGCGGCACGCCCAGGACGACGGGCGTGCCCGTCTCCTCGGCCACCTCGCGGCAGGCGGCCGCCGGCACCGACTCGCCGGGTTCCAGCTTCCCCTTCGGCCACGACCAGTCGCGGTAGCGCGGGCGGTGGATGAGGGCGACCTCGAGCCGTCCCCCGCGCACGCGCCAGGGGACGGCGCCCGCCGCGTGGACGACGGCGTCGGCGGTGACGCTCACCTGTCGCGCGCCGGACGACGGCGCTGCTGGCGCGCGATGAGCTCCTCCTGGAGGTCGCGGAGGCGTGCGCCGTCGGTGTCCAGGTGGTGCCGGGTCCACGCGCCGTCGGGGCCGAGCCACCACGAGGCGGTGCCGTCGTCCATCGACAGGTCGAGCAGCTCGAGGAGGTCGCCCGCGTGGTCCACCCCGACGGAGACGAGCGTCTCGACGCGGCGGTCGAGGTTGCGGTGCATGAGGTCCGCGGAGCCGATGAACACCTCCGGCTCGCCGCCGTTGGCGAACGCGTAGACGCGGCCGTGCTCGAGGAACCGGCCCAGGATCGAGCGGATGCGGATCGTCTCCGACATCCCGGGGACCCCCGGGCGGACGGCGCAGATGCCGCGCACGACCAGGTCGACCGGCACCCCGGCCTGCGAGGCGCGGTAGAGCGCGTCGATGGTGGTCTCGTCCACGACCGAGTTGACCTTGATCCGGATCCACGCCGGCAGGCCGGCGCGGTGGTTGGCCGTCTCGCGCTCGATGCGCTCGACGAGGCCCGAGCGCATCGCGCGGGGCGCCACGAGCAGGCGGTTGAAGCGCGCCTTCGGCGCGTACCCCGAGAGCTGGTTGAACAGCCGGGTGAGGTCCTGGCCGACCTCGGGGTCGCACGTGAGGAGCCCGAGGTCCTCGTACAAGCGGGCGGTCTTCGGGTTGTAGTTGCCGGTGCCGACGTGGCAGTAGCGCACGAGGCCGTCGTCCTCCTGGCGCACGACGAGCGACAGCTTGCAGTGCGTCTTCAGGCCGACGATGCCGTAGACCACGTGCACGCCGGCCTGCTCCAGCTTGCGGGCCCACGAGATGTTGGCCTGCTCGTCGAACCGGGCCTTGATCTCCACGAGGGCGAGGACCTGCTTGCCCGCCTCGGCGGCGTCGATCAGGGCGTCCACGACCGGGGAGTCCCCGGACGTCCGGTACAGCGTCTGCTTGATCGCGAGGACCTGCGGGTCGGCCGCGGCCTGGGCGAGGAAGGCCTGCACCGACGTGGCGAAGGAGTCGTAGGGGTGGTGCAGGAGGATGTCCCGGCGGCGCATCGCCGCGAAGACGTCCGTCGGCATCGCCGTCTCGACCTCGGCCAGGTGACGGTGCGTGCCGCCGACGAAGCGGGGGTAGGACAGCTCCGCCCGGTCGAGGTCGGCGATGAGCGTCAGGCCCGTCAGGTCCAGCGGCGCCGGGAGCTCGTAGACCTCGGCCGGGTCGACGCCGAGCTCGCGGGTCAGCAGCTCGCGCACCCGGGGCGCGACGTCCTGGGCCACCTCGAGCCGGACGGCCGGGCCGAACCGGCGGCGCAGCAGCTCCTTCTCCATCGCCTGGAGGATGTTCTCGGCGTCGTCCTCCTCGACCTCCACGTCCTCGTTGCGGGTGACGCGGAACGTGTGGTGCTCGCGCACCTCCATGCCCGGGAAGAGCGCGTCGAGGTGGACGGCGATGACGTCCTCGAGCGGCACGAACGACGTCGGGCCCTTCTCGGGGTCGGCCGTGCGGGTGCTCGGGGCGCTGGGCTTGCCGCGCGCGTCGACGGCGATGAACCGCGGGAGCAGCGGCGGCACCTTGACGCGGGCGAAGTGCTCCTTGCCGGTCGTCGGGTTGACGACGACCACGGCGAGGTTCAGGGACAGCCCGGAGATGTAGGGGAAGGGGTGCGCGGGGTCGACGGCCAGGGGGGTGAGCACGGGGAAGATCTGGCGGCGGAAGAACTTGCGCAGGCGCTCCTGCTCGGCCTCGCCGAGCTCGTCCCAGTGCACCAGGGTGATGCCCTCGGCGGCCAGGGCGGGCTGGACGGAGTCGAAGAACACCCCGGCGTGCCGGTCCATGAGGCGCTGCGCCTCCGCGCCGATCGCGTCGAGCACCTGCCGCGGCGACAGGCCCGACGCGGCGGTCACGGCCATCCCCGTCGCGATGCGGCGACGCAGCCCCGCGACGCGGACCATGAAGAACTCGTCGAGGTTCGAGGCGAAGATCGACAGGAACCGCACGCGCTCCAGGAGCGGCAGGCTGGTGTCCTCGGCGAGCTCGAGCACGCGCTCGTTGAAGGCGAGCCAGGAGAGCTCCCGATCGAGGAACCGGTCGACGGGCAGCGGTTCGGCCGGGAGCTCCGGGGCGACGTCGGGGGCCTCGTCGACGAACGCCGCGGTGTCGTCGGCCTCCGTGAGGTCCGCGCCCGCGGGCGCCCCGTCCTGCTCGGCGGGCGCGACGACGTCCGGGGAGTCGGCCGTCGGGTCGGCGGACCGGCCACGGCGCGTCTGGGGCTGCGTGCTCATGCCCGTCATCGTCGCACCCGAGGGGGGCGTCCGCGCCAGTCGGACGCACGCCGTTCCAGGACGCCGTTCCCGACTCCGCTCCCCCCCCACCGTGCAGCGGGCCGGGCCGCTCAGCCGTACTGCACGTCCCGGCGCACGACGTCGAACCCCGCCCGCCGGTAGGTGGCGACCGCCGCGTGGTTGTCGGCCTCGGTGTACAGGACGACGCGCCGCAGCCCGCGCCCGGCCAGCCGGGCGAGCGCGACCCCGGTGAGCGTGCGGCCCAGCCCGAGGCCCTGCGCGTCCGGGTCGACGGCGAGGACGTAGAGCTCGCCGTCGCCGCCCGCGTCGGGCGCCCGGTCGACCTTGAGCCAGGCGAACGCCACCACACGCCCGTCCCGCTCGGCGAGCACCAGGTCGTCGGCGCGGAACCACGGCTCCGCCCGGCGTGCGGCCAGGTCGGCGGGGCCCATCCGCCCCTGCTCCGGGTGCCAGGCGAAGGCGCGCGCGTTGACGGCGAGCACGGCGTCGTCGTCGGTGCGCGGCCGGTAGGGGCGCAGGGTGAGGCCGTCGGGCGGGAGGGAGGTCGCCGTGGGGTCGTCCGGGCGGAGGTCACGTGCCATCTGCCACAGCTCGCGCCGGACGGCGAGGCCGGCG
>JAEWQZ010000261.1 GCA_023460255.1 Actinomycetes bacterium | reverse complement strand
AACTTCCAGACCGTCAACAAGCGTCTCCAGCGCCTCAAGGAGCTCGAGGAGATCGACTTCGACGACGTCGCGGGCAGCGGCTTCACCAAGAAGGAGCTGCTCATCATGCGCCGCGAGAAGGACAAGCTCGCGAAGACGCTCGGTGGCATCCGTGACATGGCGCGCGTCCCCGCTGCGGTGTGGGTCGTCGACACGAACAAGGAGCACCTCGCCGTCGACGAGGCCCGCAAGCTCGGCATCCCCGTCGTCGCGATCCTCGACACCAACTGCGACCCCGACCTCGTCGACTACGCGATCCCCGGCAACGACGACGCGATCCGCGCCGTCGCGCTGCTGACGCGCGTCGTCGCCGACGCGGTCGCCGACGGCCTCATCGCGCGGCACGCGCCGGCGGCCTCGGACTCCGCAGAAGGCGCCACGGCGGCCGAGGCCGAGCCTCTCGCCGAGTGGGAGCGAGAGCTCCTGGCCGGTGCGGGTGACGCGGCCGCAGCCGCGGCTCCGGCCGAGCAGGTTGCTGCTGAGACGCCCGCCGCCGAGGAGGCTGCCCCGCAGGAGCCCGCCGTCGAGGAGACGCCCGCTGCCGAGGCGACCCCCGCTGCCGAGACACCGCAGGCTCCTGCCGTCGAGGAGGCGGCCCCGGAGGCTCCCGTGACCGAGGAGCCGGCCGCCGAGGCCGCCGCCGAGGAGACGCCCGCCGAGTCCGACGCCAAGTGACCGACGCCCCACCGACGAACGACAAGGACGTGTGATGGCGAACTACACAGCCGCCGACATCAAGGCCCTGCGCGAGAGCACCGGCGCGGGCATGCTCGACGTGAAGAAGGCGCTCGACGAGGCCGACGGCGACGTCGCCAAGGCGACGGAGATCATCCGGGTCAAGGGCCTCAAGGGCATCGCGAAGCGCGAGAGCCGGGCGGCCTCCGACGGCCTCGTCGCGGCGCACGTGGCGGACGGGCCCGACGGTCAGGTGGGCGTCCTCATCGAGCTCAACTCCGAGACGGACTTCGTGGCGAAGGCCGAGAGGTTCATCACGCTCGCGGACACCGTGCTCGGGGCCGCCGTCGCGGCCGGCACCGACGACGTGGCCGCCGTGCTCGCGTCGGAGGTCGACGGGCAGACCGTGCAGGCGACGATCGACGAGGCCGCCGCCGTCATCGGCGAGAAGCTCGTCCTGCGTCGCGTGGCGCGGATCAGCGCCCCGCGGGTGACCGTCTACCTGCACAAGGTCAACAAGGACCTTCCGCCGCAGGTCGGCGTGCTGGTGGGCACCGACGAGGCCGGCGCGGCCGTGGCCAAGGACGTGGCGATGCACGTCGCCGCGTACTCGCCGACGTACCTGGGCCGGGACGACGTGCCGGCCGAGACCGTCGCCGACGAGCGCCGCATCGCCGAGGAGACCGCCCGCAACGAGGGCAAGCCCGAGGCTGCGCTCGCGAAGATCGTCGACGGTCGCCTCACCGGCTACTACAAGGAGAACGTGCTCCTCGACCAGGCCTTCGCCAAGGACCAGAAGAAGTCCGTGGCGCAGGTGGTCGCCGAGGTGAACGGCACGGTGACCGCGTTCGCGCGGTTCCGCGTGGGAGCCTGAGACCGGGCGCTGCGGCCCGCGCGCCCGGATCGGGCCGCGGGCCGCAGCCGCACCCGGGGGGCGGCACGGATCGGTGACGCCGGTGACGGCGAAGGGTGGAGGACGCATGGTGGACACCGTGGGCGAGCGCCCGGCCGGACAGCTGACCCAGGAGGCCGCCGCCCCCGTGGCGGGGCACGACCAGGTCGTCCCGCCGCCGTACGGCGTACCCCCGCGTCGGGTCCTCCTGAAGCTCTCCGGCGAGTCGTTCGGCGGGGGCAGCGTGGGCCTGGCGCCCGCCGTCGTCCGCCGGATCGCGGAGGAGATCGCCGCCGCCGTGCGCGAGGGCGTGCAGGTGGCGGTCGTCGTCGGCGGCGGCAACTTCTTCCGGGGCGCGGAGCTCACCAAGAGCGGCCTCGACCGCGCCCGCGCCGACTACATGGGCATGCTCGGCACGGTGATGAACTGCCTGGCGCTGCAGGACTTCCTCGAGCAGTCCGGTGTCCAGACCCGGGTCCAGACGGCCATCGCGATGGGGCAGGTCGCCGAGCCGTACATCCCGCTCAAGGCCATCCGGCACATGGAGAAGGGCCGCGTGGTCATCTTCGGAGCCGGGGCCGGCCTGCCGTACTTCAGCACCGACACGGTCAGCGTGCAGCGGGCCCTCGAGACGCACTGCGACGAGGTGCTCATGGGCAAGAACGGCGTGGACGGCGTGTACACCGCCGACCCCCGCACGGACCCCTCGGCGACCAGGTACGACCGGCTCACCTACACGGAGGCCCTGGTCAGCGGACTCGAGGTGATGGACGCGACGGCCCTGAGCATGTGCCGCGACAACGGTGTACAGATGCGCGTCTTCGGCATGGAGGCCCAAGGCAACGTCACCCGGGCGCTGCGGGGTGAGAGGATCGGGACGCTGCTCACCGAGGACTGAGCGGACGCAGCGCGGTACCCGGACGAGTTCGAAGGAGCATCGGTGATCGACGACACCCTCCTCTCCGCCGAGGAGAAGATGGACAAGGCCCTCGAGGTCGCCAAGGAGGACTTCGCGACCATCCGGACGGGCCGGGCGAACCCGGCGATGTTCAGCAAGATCATGGTCGACTACTACGGCTCGCCGACCCCGCTGCAGCAGCTCGCCTCGTTCGCGACGCCCGAGGCCCGCACGATCCTCATCTCGCCGTTCGACATGAGCTCGATGCGCGCGATCGAGCGCGCCATCCGCGACTCGGATCTCGGCGTGAACCCCACGGACGACGGCAAGCTCATCCGCGTGGTCCTCCCGCAGCTGACCGAGGAGCGCCGCCGCGACTACGTCAAGCTCGCCCGCCACAAGGCGGAGGAGGCGCGCGTGGCCGTGCGCAACATCCGCCGCCACGCGAAGGACGAGCTCGACCGGATCGCGAAGGACGGCGAGGCCGGCGAGGACGAGGTCGTGCGGGCGGAGAAGGAGCTGGAGCAGGTCACCAAGCGGCACGTGGAGCTCATCGACCAGCTCCTCGCGCACAAGGAGAGCGAGCTCCTCGAGGTCTGATGAGCACCCCGTCGAGCACCGAGACCCCCGTGGCTGTGTCCACGTCGCGGGCGGGTCGTGACCTGCCCATCGCGACGGCGGTGGGTCTCGTGCTGCTCGCGCTCGTGGGGGCCTCGCTCTGGTTCCGCAAGGAGGCCTTCGCGGTCGTCGTGGTCGTCGGCTGCGCGGCGGCGCTGTGGGAGCTCGCCCAGGCCCTGACCCGGCGCGGCATCCACGTCCCGCTCCTGCCGCTGGTCGTCGGGATGGTCGGCATCCTCGTGTCGGCGTACACCTCCGGCCCGGAGGCGCTGCTCGTCGCCTTCCTGCTCACGGTCGGCGGGGTCGTCGTCTGGCGGGTGCTCGACGGCGGCGGGCCCCAGGCGCTGCGGGACGCGGCCGCCGCCACGTTCGCGACCGCGTACATCCCGTTCATGGCCGGCTTCGTCATGCTCATGCTCGCGGAGCCGGACGGGGCGAAGCGGGTGGGGCTCTTCGTCCTGCTCGTCGTCGCCAGCGACACCGGCGGCTACACGGCCGGCGTGCTCGCGGGACGGCACGCCCTCGCCCCGTCCGTGAGCCCCAAGAAGACCTGGGAGGGCCTGGCGGGCTCGGTGGTGCTCGCGTCGGCCGTGGGTGCTGCGGGGATGCTCTGGGCGTTCGAGGCGAGCCCGCTGATCGGTGTCGCCCTCGGCGTCGCCGCCGTGCTGACCGCCACGCTCGGCGACCTGGCCGAGTCGCTCCTCAAGCGGGACCTCGCCCTCAAGGACATGGGCTCCCTGCTGCCCGGCCACGGCGGCGTGCTGGACCGCATCGACGCGATGCTCCTGACGGCGCCGCTCGTGCACCTCATGCTCCTCGCGCTGGTGCCGACAGCATGACCGGGGACGCCACGGGGGGCACCGTGACCGCCGGTGACGGCGCGCCCGCCCGCACCGGGCTGCCGGTCGTCCCCGCACCCGCCCGACGCGGGCGCGCGACGCCGCCCACGCACCTCGCGGGTCTGACCCCCGAGGCCCTGACGGACGCTGTCGTCGCCGCCGGGGAGCCCTCGTTCCGGGCCCGCCAGGTGGCCACGCACTACTTCGGGCACCTCACCGACGACCCCGCGGAGATGTCGGACCTGCCCCTGCGACTGCGCACGGACCTCGTGCCCGGGCTGCTGCCGACGCTGACGACGCCGGTGCGCACGATCACCGCCGACGGCGGCGCCACCGTCAAGACCTTGTGGGCGCTGCACGACGGCGTGCGGATCGAGTCGGTGCTCATGCGCTACCCGGACCGCGCCACGCTGTGCGTCTCGAGCCAGGCGGGCTGCGGGATGGGCTGCCCGTTCTGCGCCACGGGCCAGCTCGGTCTCACCCGCAACCTGTCGGCGGCAGAGATCGTCGACCAGGTCCGCCGGTCGGCCCGGGCGCTGCGCGACGGCGAGGTGGCCGGGGGCCCCGGACGCCTCTCGAACGTCGTCTTCATGGGCATGGGCGAGCCGCTCGCGAACTACCGGGCGGTGCTCGACGCGGTCCGCCGCCTCGTCGCACCCGTCCCGGACGGGCTCGGGCTCTCGGCGCGTGGGGTCACCGTGTCGACGGTCGGGCTCGTCCCGGCCATGGACCGGCTCGCGGCGGAGGGCCTGCCCGTGACGCTGGCGCTGTCGCTGCACGCGCCCGACGACGAGCTGCGCCGCGAGCTCGTGCCCATCACGACGCGCTGGAGCGTGGACGAGGCGCTGGACGCCGCGCACCGGTACTTCCGCGCGACGGGGCGCCGGGTGAGCATCGAGTACGCGCTCATCCGCGACATCAACGACCACGCCTGGCGCGCCCAGCTGCTGGCCCGCAAGCTCGCCGAGCGCGGGCGGGGCTGGGTGCACGTGAACCCGATCCCGCTCAACCCGACCCCCGGCTCCGTGTGGACCGCGAGCGACCCCGCGGTGGCCGCGCGGTTCGTCGCGGAGCTGCGGGCCGCGGGCATCCCGACCACCGTGCGTGACACGCGCGGGAGTGACATCGACGGCGCCTGCGGGCAGCTCGCCGCGGAGGAGAGATGACGAAGTCCACGATGTTCCGCACCGTCGGCCCGTTCCGGAGCGGCTACGACCGCGACCAGGTCGACACCTTCTTCCAGCACGCCCGGCGGGCCTACGAGGGCGACCGGGCCGAGCCGCTCACCGGCGCCGACGTCCGCAGGGCGGCGTTCGACGTCGTCCGCGGCGGCTACGCGACGGCGAGTGTCGACTCGGCCCTGGACCGCCTCGAGCGGGCGTTCTCGGCGCGTCGGCGCACCGAGTTCGTCGCGGCCAACGGGCAGCAGGCATGGATGGAGCACGTGGCCGCGCAGGCTCGGACGCTCTACGAGCGCCTGCGCCGCCCCGACGGCAAGCGGTTCGCGCCGGCGCACCGCGGCGAGCAGGGCTACGACCCGCAGGACGTCGACGACCTGTGCCACCGCCTCGTCGACTACTTCGACAAGGGCACCCCGCTCACGTCCGACGAGCTGCGGGTGGCCACCTTCGGGCGCGCGAGCGGGCACGGCTCGTACGCCGAGGGGCCGGTGGACGCGTTCATCGAGCGCGCGATCGAGGTGCTGCTCGGCGTCGAGTGACGCCGGACGCGCCCCCCGGCCGGGGGCGACCCCGGGGCGGGGCGACGATGGTGACGACCGGCGTCAGTTGGCCTCGTCCTCGCCGGGGATCTCCTCCTCGAGGATGATCTCCTGCACCTGGAGCAGGCGCCGCTCGATGTGCGCCACGTCGTCGAGCTCGACGTCGCTCGTCTCGCCGGCCGTCTGCACGATGAGGGTGCCGCAACCGAGGATCCGGTCGAGCAGCGTGCGCCGGTAGCTGACCGCCTGGACGCGGTCGATCGGGATGTCCCGCCCCTCCCGGGAGAACACCCCGCGCCGGCTGATGAGGCGGCGCGTCGTCAGCGTGTCGGACGAGGCGAGCCACACGACGATCGGCCACACGCCGAACGCGATCCCGAGCAGCGCGGCGACGGCGACGACCGCCCACCTGGCGACGCCCTGGTCCGCGGGGTCGGGCAGCCACTCGAGCAGCGTCACGGTGACGAGGGCGCCCAGGGCGAGCAGGAGCACCACGGGCCAGAAGATGTTCTTCCAGTGCGAGTGCGCATGGAAGATGACGCGCTCACCGTTCGCCAGCATCGAGTCCTTGACCATGGCCGGGATCATGCCACCGCGGCGCGGTCCGTGTCCGGCGGCGCGGCGGGCGAGTTCGCGCCCGTGCGTCCGGCTGACGGGACCCGGCCGGTGTGCGCGAGAATGCTGCGGGTGAGCCGCAGCGTCGTCGTCCTCGGGTCGACCGGATCCATCGGCACCCAGGCGCTGGACGTGCTGGGTCGTCACCGCGACGGGTTCCGTGTCACGGGCCTCTCCGCCGGTGGGGCCGACCCCCGCACGGTCGCGGCGCAGGCGGCGACGACGGGCGCGCCGGTCGTCGCGCTCGCCCGGGCCGACGCCGGGCCGGCG
>JAEWQZ010000260.1 GCA_023460255.1 Actinomycetes bacterium | reverse complement strand
TACGCCGGCGAGGTCATCGACGCGTTCGGGCACTTCGTCGTCGGCGGCTCCCTCGTCATCGGCCTGGTCATCTTCCTCATCCTCGTGGTCATCCAGTTCGCGGTGATCACCAACGGTGCGGGCCGCGTGGCCGAGGTGGGCGCGCGCTTCACCCTCGACGCCATGCCCGGCAAGCAGATGGCGATCGACGCGGACCTCAACGCCGGCCTCATCGACGAGGACGAGGCGCGGCGGCGGCGCGCGGAGATCGGCGCCGAGGCCGACTTCTACGGCGCGATGGACGGCGGCTCGAAGTTCGTCAAGGGCGACGCGATCGCCGGCATCGTCATCACCGTCATCAACCTCATCGGTGGGTTCGCCGTCGGGATGATGCAGATGGGCATGTCCGCGGGCGAGGCCATCGAGCGGTTCAGCCTGCTGACCATCGGTGACGGCCTGGTCACGCAGATCCCGGCCCTGCTGATGTCGGTCTCCACCGGCCTCATCGTCACCCGCGCCACCAGCGAGTCGGACATGGGCACGGCGGCGGGCGCCCAGCTCACCCAGAGCCGGACGGCGCTGCAGATCGCCGGCGCCGCGGCGATCGGGCTGGCGCTCGTGCCGGGCATGCCGAAGATCCCGTTCGTGCTGGTCGGCACGCTGCTGCTGGTCGCCGCCCAACGGGTGAAGCCGGCCGGTGTGCTCGAGGCGGAGGCGGTGGCCGCCGCCGAGGCCGCCGTCGCGGCCCCGTCCGCCGACTCCCCGGAGGCGCTCATCGAGCAGATGCGCGTGCCGGCCCTGGAGATCCTGCTCGCCCCGGACCTGGTGGACCTCGTCGGCACCGGCACCGACGCCGACCTGCTGTCCCGCGTGCGCGCCCTGCGGCGCAAGATCGCGCTCGAGCTCGGCGTCGTCGTCCCGCCCGTGCGCACCCGCGACTCGGTGGACCTGCCGCGGTCGGCGTACGTCGTGCGGATCGCCGGTGTCGAGGTGGGCCGCGGCGAGGCGCCCGCCGGCCGCCTGCTCGCGCTCGGGGACAACCTCGAGGGCATCGGCGGCACGGCCGTCGTCGAGCCGGTCTTCGGCCTGGCGGGCAAGTGGATCCCGGCCGAGCTGCGCTCCGCCGCCGAGATGGTCGGCGCGACGGTCGTCGACCGGGTGTCCGTGCTCATCACGCACCTGGGCGCGATCATCGAGTCCAACGCCGGCCGCCTGCTCTCCCGCGAGGACGTCCGCGTGCTCACCGAGGGCGTCAAGTCCGTCAACCCGTCGGTGGTCGACGAGCTCGTGCCCGGTCTGCTCACGCTCGGCGAGGTGCAGCGCGTGCTCCAGGGCCTGCTCGCCGAGCGCGTGCCGATCCGCGACCTCGGCCGCATCTACGAGGGCCTCACGCTGCGCGCCAAGGTCGGCCCCGACCCCGAGGGCCTCGTCGAGGCGGCCCGCGCCGCGCTCGGTCCCGCCCTCGCCGCGCCGTACGCGCACGACGGCGCCCTCGGCGTCGTCACCCTCGACGGGCCCCTGGAGCAGTCGCTGATCGAGGCGCTCCGGCCCACCGACGGCGGCACCCAGCTGCTGCTCGACCCGGCCCGCGCCGACCGGTTCCTGTCGGCGGTCCGGCGGGTCGTCGCGACGGCGGAGGGCTCCGGGCACGAGGTGGTCCTCGTGTGCGCCCCTGGCCTGCGCCCTGCCCTGCGCCGTACGGTCGCCCTGGCGATGCCGAGCCTCCCCGTGCTCTCCTACCCGGAGGTGACGGGGTCGGGCCTGCGCATCGAGACCCGGGGGGTGATCGAGGATGCCCACGCGCTTGCTGCTGGACGGTGACGACCTGCCCGAGCTGATGCTGCGCATCCGCGAGGAGATGGGCCCGCAGGCGCGTGTGGTCAAGGCGGAGCGCATCCGCAGCGGGGGGTTCGCCGGGTTCTTCGCCCGCGAGCGCTACGAGCTGACGGTCGAGGTCCCCGACCCGCCGAGCGCGCGCGACCGCTGGGTCGCCGCCCGGGCCGGGGGCGGGCTCGAGGCGTTGGTCGCCGCCGCGGACGCCGGTGACGACGCGGTGGAGTCCGCCGACGCCGAGGCGGCTGCCCCGGCGGAGCCGCCCGTGTCGACGGCGTCGGAGTCGTTCGCCGAGGTGCTCGCGTCGGTGCGCGCGATGGTCGGGCAGGGCGAGACGGCCGGCGTGCCGGTGTCGCCCAAGGTCGGCGCGCCGACGGGGACCGTGAATGCCGCCCACGCGGAGGACGACGACGCGCCGTCGGCGATGTCGACGAGCCCTGGCGAGCCCGCCCCCGCCGGCCCGAGTGGGGGCGGGCCCGCCTCGCCCGCGCCTCCTTCGTCGGCGATGCCCGAGCCGAGCCCTGGCGATCCCGCCCCCGCTCGGGCCTCTGCGGAGCCCGTCGCCTTCAGCTTCCCGCGGATCGAGCGGCCTGAGCCGGCGACACCACCGTCTGCCGGGCCGGGCCGGGTCGTGGAGCCGACGCCTGCCGAGCCGGGGGTGGGGGAACGGTCCAACGCCGCGACGGCCGCCGACCTGCTGGAGCTCGGCGTGCCCGTGCGGCTCCTGGAGGGGTTCGCGAGCCTGACCGACCCGGTGCCGCTGTCGATCCTCGTCCGCCGGTTCGACCGGCCACCGGGCGTGCGCCTCGAGCCCGGGGTGACGGTCGCCGTCGTCGGGCCGGGTGCCGCCGCCCTGCGCACGGCGGGCCAGATGGCCGGCCGCGC
>JAEWQZ010000259.1 GCA_023460255.1 Actinomycetes bacterium | reverse complement strand
GGTCGGTCCCGGTCGCGGCGCAGTGGTCGGCCACGGCCCCGCGCGCGAGCTCGTGGGGGGTGGCCGCGGCGTCGGCGAGGAGCCGGCCGAGCCGGTGCCGGGCGACCTCCTCGCCCGTGGGCAGGTGGGCCTCCTCGAGCGTCATGCGTGTGGTCCGCTCGATCGCGCGCAGGCGCCCGCGCTCGGCCGGGGTGACGAAGGTCAGGGCCTGACCCGTGCGGCCGGCGCGACCGGTGCGGCCGATCCGGTGGACGTAGCTCTCCGGCTCCGTCGGCACGTCGAGGTTGACGACGAGCCCGATCCGGTCGACGTCGAGGCCGCGCGCGGCGACGTCGGTGGCCACGACCACGTCGACGGCCCCGGCCCGCAGACGCTCGACGATCCGCTCGCGGTCCTTCTGCGCGACGTCGCCGGACAGGGTCGCCGCGGGGATGCCGCGGGCGACCAGCGCCGACCCCGCCTCCTCCGCGCCGGCGCGGGTGCGCGTGAAGACGAGCGTCGCGTCGGCGTCGGTGGTCGCCAGGACCCGCACCAGCGCCTCGACCTTGTGCCGCTGCGGCACGACGGCGTACGACTGCCGGACGCCTGCGGCCGTCGTCGCCTGCCGGGCCACCGAGATGCGGACGGGGTCCGCGAGGTGGCGGCCGGCGACCGCGGCGATGGCGGGCGGCATGGTGGCCGAGAACAGCGCGACCTGGCGCCGGGCCGGGGCCGCCGAGAGCACGCGGTCGACGTCCTCCGCGAACCCCATCCGGAGCATCTCGTCGGCCTCGTCGAGCACGAGCGTGTGCACGGCGTCCAGCACCAGGCTGCCGCGGTCGAGGTGGTCGATCACGCGGCCGGGGGTGCCGACCACGACCTGGGCGCCGGCGACGAGCGCGCGGCGCTGCGGCAGGAACGGGGCACCGCCGTAGACGGGCACGACGACGACGCCGCGCAGGTGGCGAGCGAACGACGCGAGGGCCTCGGTCACCTGGAGCGCGAGCTCGCGGGTGGGCACGAGGACCAGGGCCTGGACCGCGGCCACCGTCGGGTCGAGCCGGGCGAGCAGGGGGAGACCGAAAGCCGCGGTCTTGCCGGTGCCGGTCTGGGCGACGCCGATGAGGTCGCGGCCGGCGAGCAGCGGCGGCACGGCCTGCTCCTGCACCGGCGTGGGGCGGACGAACCCCAGGTCGCCCACGGCGCGCAGCAGCGCCTGCGGGAGGCCGAGGTCCACGAGGTCGACGCCGCGGGCGCCGGGGATCTCGGCGGTGGCGGCGGAGGTGGCCTCAGGGGTGTCGAGGGCAGCGTCGAGCGCGGGCAGGGCAGCGTTCATGAAGGATCCAAGTCGTCGGTGGCGGTGTCGCCCATCCCGAACACTTGGCCGGTCGTCCGGCTGCACATCCGCGCCTCTCCGTCAGGCGGAGGGCGCGACACAGGGGAAATGCGACCTCGTCAGTCTACCCGAGGATGCGCGGGGCCCCGGGTCAGGACCCGGGCCAGGACCCCGGGGCCGCCTCAGGCCTGCGCCGCCGCCACGGCGGCCGCCCGCGCGTCGCCGGTCGCGCCGAGCACGACGCGCAGCCCGAGCTTGGCCATCGTGTGCTGCATCGGCGGGCCCATGTGCCCGGTGACGACGACCTGCGCCCCGTGCTCGCGGACGAACCGCACGACCCGGGCGTGGTGCGAGCCCTCGCCGCCCTCGTCGTGCAGCCGGTCCCAGGCGACGTCGTGCTCGGCCCACGCGGTGACCCGGCCGTCGACCACCTCGGCCACCGCGACCCGCGGGGCCTTGCCCCAGCCGCCCCCGACCCGGCCGTCCGGCGCCACGTTCACGCACACGATCATCGCTTCCTCCTCGAGCGGGCGGATGTCGACCGCCTCCGGCGGGCAGGCCCACCGTAGGCGGCTCCGCGTCCCCCGGGCGACCGCACCGCGCGCCGGCACCTCCTGGACCTCGCCCGCGCCGTCACCTTCGACTCGATCGCGCCGGGTACCGCGCCCGTCGACCGACCGGTCGAGCAGGCGCCCGACGCGCGCGGCTGGCGCATCGGGCGCCGCCGCTGACGGTGCCGCGAGCCGGGGGACGATTCGGCCGCAACGGGACCATGGGCCTGCCGATCCGGCCCGGGGCGGTCCAGAGAATGGGGAGGTCCTGGGCTGCGCCGCCGGAGCGACGGTGCCGGTCCCGCGCTCGACGACGAGAGGCGCGCCGCACGATGGGTTCCTTCCCGCACCTGCTGGCCCCTGGTCGCCTCGGCTCCCTCGAGCTGCCCAACCGGATCGTCATGCCCCCGGTGCGCACGCGTCTCGCGCACGTCGACGGGACGCCCAGCTCCCGTGACCGCGCCTTCTTCGCGGCCCGTGCGCGCGGCGGGGCCGGGCTGGTGATGGTGGGCTCGATGCTCGTCGCCACGGAGTTCGAGCCCGCGATGTCCTCGACGGTGCGCGTGGACGCCGACTCCTTCGTGCCGCACCTGCGCTACCTGACCGACGGCGTGCACGACGTCGGCGGCCTGATCGGCGCGCAGCTGACCGTTGGCGCGGGTCGTTCGGGCGCGCCCGAACCGGGTCGCCGCGCCCCGGTGTCGGCGTCGGACAACTCCTGGGTGGCCAGCTCGGAGACGACCTGCCGGACCCTCCTGGCGGACGAGGTGCGCCTGCTCGTGCGGCGGTTCGGCGAGGCGGCGGCACGCGCGGCCGAGGCGGGCTTCGACGTCATCGACGTGCACGCCCGGATCGGGCACCTGGTCGACCAGTTCCTCTCACCGGTGTGGAACCGGCGCACCGACGCCTACGGCGGATCGCCGGCGGGCCGGGCGCGCTTCGCCGTCGAGCTGGTGCAGGCGGCCCGGCGCGCGGCGCCCGGCCTGCCCGTGACCGTCCGGCTCAGCCTCACCCACCACGTGCCCGGTGGGCGTGACCTGGCAGAGTCGGTGGAGGTGGCGCGGCTGCTCGTGGCGGCCGGTGCCGACGCGGTGGTCACCGACGACGGCGCGAGCGAGGCGCTGCACTGGGCGGTCCCGCCGATGTACCTCGGGGCGGCACCCTCGCTGGCGGGGGCGGCCGTCCTGCGTGCGGAGACCGGCGCCGCGGTGGTGGCCACGGGCTCGATCCCGCCCGAGGCTGCCGAGAAGGCCCTGGCGGACGGGGAGGTCGACTTCGTCGGGATGGCGCGATCGCTGGTGGCCGACCCCGACCTGCCGCGCAAGCTCGCCGCGGACACCCCGCGGCGGATCCGGCCGTGCGCCCGCTGCAACGTCTGCCTGGGCCACGTCCTCGGTGGCATGCCGATCGCCTGCGCCGTCAACCCGCAGGCGGGCTTCGAGACGCTGCGGCCGGTGACGAGGGCGCCGCGGACCAAGCGGGTGGTCGTGGTCGGGGGCGGGCCGGCCGGACTGGAGGCGGCGCGCGTGGCCGCGCTGCGGGGTCACTCGGTGCACCTGTACGAGCGGTCCGACCGGCTGGGCGGGACGCTGCGGAACGCGGCCGACGCCGAGTTCAAGCACGACGCCCTGGCCATGGTCGACTGGTGGACGGACCAGCTGCGCGCGCTGCGCGTGACGGTGCACCTGGGCCGCGAGGTGGGGCCCGGGTCGTCGGTGCTGCGGGAGGCGGACGAGCTGGTGCTGGCGACCGGTGGGCAGCCGGTGCGCCCCGCGACGGTCTCGGGCCTCGACCGGCCGACGGTCGTGGACGTCGCCACGATGGCGGACGCGGCGGTGGGTCGTCGCGTCGTCGTCGCGGGCGGCGGGTCGTCGGGGGCCGACGCCGCGCTCCACCTGGCGCTGAAGGGGCGTGAGGTGACCCTCGTCGAGCAGGGGGCGGAGATCGCGACCGACCTCTTCGACGTCAACCGCACGGCGCTGCTGCGCCGGCTCGCCGAGAGCGGCGTCGGCGTGCTCACCGGCCGGCGCCTCGTCGCCGTCGAGGACGAGGGCGCGCTCGTCGCGGGTCCGGACGGCACCGTCCACCTGCCCGCCGACACCGTCGTCACGGCCTTCGGGACCCGACCGGACGGCGCGCTCGCGGGGGCGTCCGGGGAGGACCCGCGGGTGCACGTGGTCGGCGACTGCGTGGAGCCCGGCGACGTCGGCGACGCGGTGCACGCGGCGTTCGAGGCCGCCGTCGCGCTCTGAGGCCCGGGGCCGCCCGGCGCAACGCGTCGGCCCGCCGGTCCCACACTGCGAGGGCCCCGGATGACGAGGTCCTCGCGCGGCTAGGATCGCGGCGACATCCCCGCTCGCGACCCCAAGGACGGCGTCCGTGACTGCTCCCGCGACCCCCGCACCTGCTCCTCGCGCCACGGACCCGCTGGGTGTGGCCGTCCCCGACGCGGTGCCGACCCACTGGTACAACCTGGCCGCGGACCTGCCGGAGCCGGTCCCGCCGCACCTGCACCCGGGGACCAAGGAGCCGCTCGGGCCGGAGGACCTCGCGCCGCTGTTCCCGATGGCGCTGATCATGCAGGAGGTCAGCACCGAGCGGTACGTCGAGATCCCGCAGGCGGTCCGCGAGATCTACGCGCTGTGGCGGCCGTCGCCGCTGATCCGCGCGCACCGCCTGGAGCGCGCGCTCGGCACGAAGGCGAAGATCTACTACAAGTACGAGGGCGTCAGCCCGACGGGCTCGCACAAGCCGAACACGGCGGTCGCCCAGGCGTACTACAACGCGATCGAGGGCACCACCAAGCTCACCACGGAGACGGGTGCCGGGCAGTGGGGCGCCTCGCTGGCGATGGCCTGCGCGCTGATCGGGATCACGTGCGAGGTGTGGCAGGTGCGCGCGTCCTACGACTCCAAGCCGTACCGCCGCTACCAGATGGAGGCATACGGCAGCGTCTGCCACCCGTCGCCGTCGGAGCTGACCGAGGCCGGCCGCGCGATGCTCGCCAAGGACCCGGAGACCACCGGCTCGCTCGGGATGGCGATCAGCGAGGCGGTCGAGGCGGCCGTCAAGGACCCGAACGCCCACTACTCGCTCGGCAGCGTGCTCAACCACGTGATGCTGCACCAGAGCGTCATCGGGCAGGAGGTGCTCGTCCAGCTGAAGGCGGCAGGCGAGGAGCAGGCGGACATCGTGTTCGGCTGCGCGGGTGGCGGCTCGAACCTCGGCGGGCTGTCCTTCCCGCTCATCGGGCAGAACCTGCGGGAGGGCACGACGACGCGCGTGGTCGCCTGCGAGCCGGCCGCCTGCCCGTCGCTGACCCAGGGCGAGTACCGCTACGACTTCGGCGACGTCGCGGGCCTGACGCCGCTGATCAAGATGCACACGCTCGGCCACGACTTCGTGCCGTCGCCGATCCACGCGGGCGGCCTGCGGTATCACGGCATGTCGCCGATGGTCTCGCACGCGGTGAACCTCGGGCTGATGTCCGCGGTCGCCGTCGAGCAGGACGCCACGTTCGCCGCCGGGCTGGAGTTCGCGCGGGCCGAGGGGATCGTGCCGGCGCCGGAGTCGACGCACGCGATCGCCGCGGCGATGGACTACGTGCGCACGCAGGCCCGCGACGGCGAGGTGGTCGTGATCGGCCTGTCCGGCAACGGCGTGCTCGACCTGGTCGCCTACGAGGCCTACCTCTGACGGCGGCGTGCCCCCCACGGGCGGGGAGCCCGGCGACCCGCCCGGGGAGTCGCGCGCAGGGCGCCTCGTGCTGCTCGCCCTGCGCTCCCTGCTCGTCGTCACGCCCCTGGCGATCCTGGCCTGCCGCGCGGCGCGGCCGGTGTGGAGCTCGGCCCCGGTCGGCGGCGACGCCGTGCCCGACCACCCGCTGGTGTGGGTGACGTTCGTCCTGGTCGTCGTCTTCGCCATCGCGCTGCCGTGGGTGGTCGTGCCGCTCGGTCCGGTCGGTGCGGCGCGGATCGATGAGGGGGCGCTGGAGGTCGCGACGGTCGTCGGGGTACGCCGCGTGGACGTGCGCACGGCGCGGCTCACGGCACTCTGGCTCCCGGGGCGGGTGTGGAACGTGTGGCTCTACGTGCTGCGGGACGGTCGCCGTCGCGGCTCCGTCCTGCTCGCCCACCTGGGCGGGCAGTCGTTCCCGGCGGATATCCGGGACGTCCTGAAGGGCGTGGCCGCCGACCCCGCCCGGGCCTCGACGGCCGCGCGGGTGGCGCTGGGCGTCGGCCCCGTCCCCTTGCGCACGAGCATCGGGGTCCACGTCGCCGGCCTGCTCGTCCTCGTGCTCGTCGCGTGCGGCTCGCTGCTGCTCATCGGCGTGCTGCTGACCCTCGCCGGGTTGTCGTAGCGGGCCCCCGGTACCGTGCGGGGATGACCCTGCGCGTCCTGTTCATCGGTGGCACCGGCATCATCAGCTCGGCGAGCGTGCGGCTCGCCGTCGAGCGTGGCATCGACCTGACGGTGCTGAACCGCGGGGTGGGCACGCAGCGGCCCCTGCCCGACGGCGTCGAGGTGCTGCGCGCCGACGTCCGCGACCCGGCCGCGGTGCGCGCGGCGATCGGGGACCGGGAGTTCGACGCGGTGGTCGACTGGGTGGCGTTCACCCCCGAGCACGTGGCCGCCGACGTCGAGGTGTTCGCGGGCCGCACTGGCCAGTACGTGTTCATCAGCTCGGCGTCGGCCTACCAGACGCCGCCGGAGCGGCTGCCGGTCACGGAGTCGACGCCGCTGCGCAACCCGTACTGGGCGTACTCGCGCGACAAGATCGCGTGCGAGGACCTGCTGGTCCAGGCATACCGCGAGGACGGCTTCCCGGCGACGATCGTGCGCCCCTCGCACACGTACGACCAGACGCTGGTGCCCCTGGACGGCGGCTGGACGGCCGTGGAGCGGATGCGGCGGGGCAAGGCGGTCGTCGTGCACGGCGACGGCACGTCGCTGTGGACGCTCACGCACCACGAGGACTTCGCGCGCGGCTTCGTGCCCCTGCTCGGCCACCCGCGCACGATCGGCGAGGCGTTCCACATCACGTCCGACGACGTGCTGACGTGGGACCAGGTCGTGCGCGCGCTGGGTCGCGCGGCGGGGGTGGAGCCGCGGATCGTGCACGTGCCGTCCGACGCGATCGCCGCCGTCGACCCCGAGTGGGGCGCCGGGCTGCTGGGCGACAAGGCGCACTCGATGGTCTTCGACACCACCAAGCTCCGGCGGCTCGTGCCGGACTTCGCTGCGACGATCCCGTTCGAGCGGGGCGCCCGCGAGATCGTGGACTGGCACGACGCCGACCCCGCGCGGCGGCGGGTCGACGCTCGGCTGGACGCCCTCATGGACGACCTGGAGGCCCGCTTCCGCGTGGGCTAAACGGTTCAGCAGGTTCCGGAAGCGCTCCCACTCCGGGACGGTCGGGCGAGCGCCTGGAGCGGGCGGCGCGTGCCGTCGCCCGCTCCCGGTGCCACCACCACGCCGCGTCGTCGCGCCCGCGGGCCCCTCGGGTCCTGGCCGCGACCACCGGCCAGGCATCGGATGGGGGAACCACACATGTCAGGTCCGAGAGGACGACGTCACGCCTGGATCGCCACCGCGGCGACGGGCGCTTTCGTCGCCGCCGCTGCGATGTCGCCGGCCACGGCGGCCCCGGGAGCACCGACAGCGGCCCCGGCCGCGGCCCCGGTCGTCGCGGCCGTCGACCCCGACGCCGCCGACGGCGAGTACCGCGAGCGCTTCCTGGCGCTCTACGCCAAGATCAAGGACCCCGCGAACGGCTACTTCAGCCCGCAGGGCATCCCGTACCACGCCGTCGAGACGCTCATGGTCGAGGCGCCCGACTACGGTCACGAGACCACGTCGGAGGCCTACAGCTACTGGATCTGGCTCGAGGCGCTGTACGGCCAGGCCACGGAGGACTGGGAGCCGCTCAACGACGCGTGGGACACGCTCGAGCAGTACATGATCCCGCGCCGTGAGGACCAGCCGACCAACTCCTTCTACGACCCGAACTCGCCCGCGACGTACGCACCGGAGCACAACCACCCGAGCAGCTACCCGTCGCAGCTGAGCAGCGGCGTCGACGTCGGCACCGACCCGCTCGCGGCCGAGCTGCGGTCCACCTACGGCACGCCGGACGTCTACCAGATGCACTGGCTGGCGGACGTCGACAACGTCTACGGCTACGGCAACGCGCCGGGTGCCGGCTGCCAGCTCGGACCGGACTACGAGGGCACGTCGTACATCAACACGTTCCAGCGCGGACCGCAGGAGTCGGTGTGGGAGACCATCCCGCAGCCCACCTGCGACGACTTCACCTACGGCGGCCCGAACGGCTACCTGGACCTGTTCACGGGTGACGCGCAGTACGCCCAGCAGTGGAAGTACACGAGCGCGTCCGACGCCGACGCCCGGGCCATCGAGGCCGTCTACTGGGCGAACCAGTGGGCGACCGAGCAGGGCCGCCAGGCCGAGATCGCCCAGACGGTCGAGAAGGCGTCCAAGCTCGGCGACTACCTGCGCTACACGCTGTTCGACAAGTACTTCAAGACGATCGGCTGCACGTCCACCAGCTGCGCGGCGGGCACCGGCCGGCAGAGCGCGCACTACCTGCTGTCCTGGTACATGGCCTGGGGCGGTGCGACGAACACGAACGCCGGCTGGGCGTGGCGCATCGGCTCCTCGCACGCGCACTTCGGCTACCAGAACCCGTTCACGGCCTGGGTGCTGTCCAACGACGCGGACATGATCCCGGCGTCCCCGACCGCCGAGGCGGACTGGGCCAACGCCCTCGACCGTCAGCTCGAGCTCTACACGTGGCTGCAGTCGGCCGACGGCCCGATCGCGGGCGGCGCGACGAACAGCTGGAACGGGCAGTACGCCGCCCCGCCGTCCGGCACGCCGACCTTCTACGGCATGGCGTACACCGAGGCGCCCGTCTACAACGACCCGCCGTCGAACCGCTGGTTCGGCATGCAGGCGTGGGGCGTGCAGCGCGTGGCCGAGCTGTACTACGAGACCGGTGACGTGCGTGCCCAGCGGATCCTCGACAAGTGGGTCCCGTGGGTCGTCGACCACATCGAGGTCGACGGTGACGACTGGTCGGTGCCGAGCGAGCTCAACTGGTCCGGTGCGCCGGACACGTGGAACGCCGCCAACCCCGGCTCCAACGCGAACCTGCGGGTCAGCCTGCGCAGCTCCGGTCAGGACGTCGGCGTCGCCGGCGACACCGCTCGGGCGCTGATCTTCTACGCCGCCCGTTCCGGCGACGTCGAGGCGCAGGAGACGGCCAAGGCGCTGCTGGACGTCATCTGGGAGAACCACCAGGACGACCTGGGCGTCTCCACGGTCGAGACCCGCAGCGACTACCAGCGGTTCGACGACGTCTACACCTCCGGCGGCGACGGGATCTACATCCCGCAGGGCTGGCGGGGCACGATGCCGAACGGCGACGTCGTCGAGCCGGGAGTGTCCTTCCTGGACATCCGCTCGTTCTACACCGACGACCCGATGTGGCCCGAGGTCGAGGCGGCGCTGAACGGCGGCGACGACCCGCAGTTCCGCTACCACCGCTTCTGGGCGCAGACGGCCGTCGCGGCCGCGCTCGCCGACTACGACCGGATGTTCGGCGGCGACGAGCCGCAGGACCCGGACACGCAGGCGCCGACGGCGCCGGGGCGTCCGACGGTGTCGGGCATCACCTCGACCGGGGCGACCCTGACGTGGGCGGCCTCGAGCGACGACGTGGGCGTGACCGGCTACACGGTGCGTGACGCGTCCGGGGCCTCCCTGGCGACCGCGACCGGCACCTCGGTGACGCTGACCGGGCTGTCGCCGGACACCGCGTACACGGTCACCGTCGTGGCCAGGGACGCGGCGGGCAACGTGTCGACGGCCTCGCCGTCGGCGACGTTCACCACCGACGAGGGCCAGGACCCGGGCGACACGACACCGCCGAGTGCCCCCGGCACCCCGACGGCGTCGGACGTCACCACGACCTCGGCGCGGATCTCCTGGGGTGCGTCCACCGACGACGTGGGCGTGACCGGCTACGTCGTGCAGTCGGTGGGCGGGGCGACCCTGGCCACCTCCACGACGACCAGCGTGACCCTGTCCGGGCTCGCCGCCGACTCGTCGTACTCGGTGCGGGTCGTGGCCCGCGACGCGGCGGGCAACACCTCCGCGC
>JAEWQZ010000258.1 GCA_023460255.1 Actinomycetes bacterium | reverse complement strand
CCGCACCGCCGCCGATCGTGCGGGCGGTGCCCGCCCCGACCGACCTCGTGGGTGCCGTGCTCGGCGAGGAGGCCGTGTTCACCTGGGCCAACCCCGACCCCCTCGAGGGCGACACGTACGTGTGGGCCCGCGTGGAGCTCACGGGGACATCGGCGGCGCAGGTCGTCGACGAGACGACCCTGAGCCTCCCGCTGACCGGTGACGAGGTCTGCATCGAGGTGGGCATCGTGCGGGCCGACGGGCGCACGTCGGCGGAGCGTGCCCGGGAGTGTGCGCAGCGATGAGCGACGGGGTGGCGTTCGGCGCCGGCGACGGGCGTCGCCGGTGGGTGTCGCGTGCCGCGTGGGGCACCGCACCGGTCGTCCTCGCCGCCCTCGCGATCGTCTACCCGGGCGCACCGGTCGCCCAGCTCGACCTGCACGACGGCACCGTGTGGCTGACCAACGAGGCGTACCTCACCCTGGGCCGCTACAACCCCGCGGTCGAGGAGCTGAACGCGGGCCTCATCGCCGAGCGGACCCCCTTCGACGTCCTCCAGGACGGGTTCGACGTGCTCCTCGAGCTGCCCGGGTCCGTGGCCGTCGTGAACCCCGCAGATGTCGCGCTGGGTGCCCAGGCGGCGGTCGGGTCCGGCGCCGACGTCGACATGGCGCGCGGGACGACTGTCGTCGTGCGCCGCGAGGACGGCGCCGTGCGCGCCGTCCCGACGGCCATGATCGGCGCCCTGCGGATGGACGAGGACCCCGATCTCGACGTGGGGCCGGGCGGTGCGGCCGTCGTCGCCCGCAGCGGGGCCACCGGCACCGTCCTGGGCGTCGCCACCGACGGCACCGTGCAGCGGCTGACCGTCACGGCCGACGGCGCGGCGGCCGCCGACGGGGGTCGGCTCGCGGGCACGCCCGGCGGGATCGACCAGGTCACCGTCGTCGGCGACGAGCCCGTCGTGCTGGCCGGGCGCACCCTGTACACGCGCTCGGCGGTGGTGGACCTCGCCGGCTACCAGGGCGAGCTGGCGCTCCAGCAGCCCGGGCCGGCGTCCGGCGTCGTGCTCGTGGGTGTCACCGGGGCCCTCCTCGAGGTGCCGCTCGACGGGGGCGACCCGCGGGAGCTGCCGGGCGGCCCGGGCCGTCCGTCGAGCCCGGTGCGGGTCGGCGACTGCGCCCACGGGGCGTGGGCCGCCACGACCGGGGCGTACACGCGCGCGTGTCGCGGCGCCGACCCGGAGGTCGAGGACCTGCGCGAGGTTGCCGCCACCGACGACCTGGTGTTCCGCGTCAACCGGGACGTCGTCGCGCTCAACTCGGTCAAGGACGGCCGCCTGTGGCTGCCCATGGTCGACGCCGACGTCCGCGAGCCGAACTGGACGGACGTCGAGGAGGAGACGGAGGAGGACACGCAGGACGAGGACCAGACGGCCGTCACGACCGAGACGCTCCAGGCGGAGTGCAGGCCCGACTCCGCGCCGCCGTCGGCGGTCGACGACGCCTTCGGCGTGCGCCCCGGCCAGACGCTCATCCTGCCCGTCGTCGACAACGACGCCTCGTCGAGCTGCGGCATGCTCGCGATCACCCAGTTCGACGACCTCGAGGAGGACTTCGGCACGCTGACGTCGGTGTACGGCGGGCGGGCCCTCCAGCTCTCGGTGCGTGAGGGGGCCACCGGGACCGCCGACTTCACCTACACGGTCACCGACGGTCGTGGCTCGGCGGCGCCCTCCACCGCCGACGTCACCCTCACGGTGCGCGACCCCGGCGAGAACGGCGCCCCCGTGCAGCAGCGCGTCGGGGCGATCGCCGTCGAGCAGGGCGGCACCGCGACCTACGACGTCCTCGCGGACTTCCGCGACCCCGACGGCGACCCGATGGTCCTCCTGTCGGCGGTCGGCACCGGCGGGCAGGCGCGGGCCCGCGGCGACGGCCTCCTGCGGTTCCAGGCGGACACGACGGCGCTCGGCCGGCAGACGGTGACCGTCCAGGTGTCCGACGGGACCGAGACGACGGAGGGCACGGTGTTCGTGGACATCCGGCCGACGGGGTCCATGCCCCCCGTGCTGGAGCCGCTGCACGCCGTCACGTACGTCGACGAGCCCGTCACCGTCGACGCGCTGTCCGCCGTGCGCAGCCAGGGCCGCGAGATGGTGCGGCTGGCGGGGGTCGAGGAGGTCGTCGGCCTCACGCTGGAGACCGACCTCGAGCGCGGCGAGTTCACCGTCGTCGCCCGCGCACCGGGGACGTACTACGTGCCGTTCACGGTGGTCGCCGCGCCCCAGCAGGCGACGGGGCTCGCCCGGATCGACGTGCTGGAGCGTCCGGAGGTGACGCCGCCGCCGATCGCCGTGCGCGACGTCGCGCTGCTGCCCCCGGGCGGGGAGGTGACGATCGACCCGCTCGCGAACGACACCGACCCGTCCGGCGGTGTGCTCGTCGTGCAGTCCGTCGAGGCGCCGGCGGGCAGCGGCCTGCGCGTCGCGGTCCTCGAGCACCGGCTGCTGCGGATCACCGCGACGCGCACGCTCGACGCGCCGCTGGTGGTGACGTACACGGTGTCGAACGGGGAGGCCGCGACGGTCGGCCAGGTCGTCGTCCAGCCCGTGCCGGCGTCGGCGGGGCAGCAGCCTCCGGTGGTGCCGCCGATGCACGCGACGGTGCGCACGGGCGGCGTCGTGACCATCCCCGTGCTCGAGGGCGCGTTCGACCCGGACGGGGACCCGCTCACCCTCGAGCGGGAGCTGCTGGAGGCGCCGGCGTCGGGCCTGATGTTCGTCTCGGGCGACGTCCTGCGGTTCCAGGCGCCGGCAACCCCCGGCCAGGTGCGCGCGACCGTCGAGGTGACGGACCCCACGGGCAACGCCACCGCCGCCATGGTCACGATCGACGTGCACACGTCCGACGCGGACGGCAAGGCCCCGCCGCGGCCGCTCGACCTCACGGCGCGGGTCTACGCGGGGGAGACGGTGACCGTGGAGGTGCCGCTCGTCGGCATCGACGACGACGGCGACGGCGTGACGCTGCTCGGCATCGACACCCCGCCCGGCAAGGGGCGGGTCCTGGGCGTCGGCTCCCGGACGATCGAGTACGAGGCCCTGCCGGGCGAGCTGGGCCTCGACACGTTCAGCTACGCCGTGGAGGACTGGACCGGGCAGCGGGCGGTGGCCACCGTCCGCGTCGGCATCGCCCCGCGGCCGGTCGGTGCCGTGCCGGTCGTCACCGAGGACGACGCCGTGTCGGTGCGGCCCGGTCAGACCGTCGAGGTCCGCGTGCTCGCCAACGACAGGGACAGCGGGGGCGGCGAGCTGTTCCTCGACGAGGCGCTGAGCGTCCAGCCGCCCGACGTCGACGCCCACGTCGACGGCCGGCGGGTCGTCGTGCGCGCTCCGCAGGCCCCGGGCACGCTCCAGGTGCTCTACACCGCGCGCAACGCGCGGGGCGGGCAGGACACCGGGCTGCTCACGGTCACCGTGTCCGCCGACGCGCGGTTCCTGCCGCCGGTCGCCACCGACATCGTCGTCCCGGCCGCGGACACCATCAACAAGACCTCGGTGGTCGTGGAGGTGCTGGACACCGCGCAGAACCCGAGCGGGCCGCTGTCCGACCTGGCGGTCGACGTGGACGACTCCGTGCGGGACGTCGCCGTCGCGCCGGGCGACGGCACGGTCGTCGTGACGCTCGTCGACCGGCCGCAGACGCTGCCCTACGTGCTGCGCAACACCAACCCGGCCGCGGGTGGGATCAGCTCCTACGCGTTCATCACCGTGCCCGCCCTCGGGGACTTCCCGCCGCAGCTGCGCCCCGGCCTGGACGACCTGTCGGTGCTCGCCGGCGAGTCGCTGCGGATCGAGCTGGCGGAGCGGGTGCGGGTGGCCCCCGGGCGCTCCCCGCGGATCGGCGACCCCACGCGGACGGTGGCGACCAAGTCCGACGGCTCCTCGCTGGTCGTCGACGAGGACACGCTGCTCTACACGCCGCGGCGCGACTACGCGGGGCCCGCGTCGATCTCGGTGCTGGTCAGCGACGGCCCGCTCACCGACCCGACGGTGCACAGCTCGATGATGACGTTCCCGATCATGGTCCTCGCGCGCGAGGAGCACCCGCCGACGTTCACGCCCTCGGTGCTGGAGGTGCCGCAGGCTGCCTCGGCCCGCGTCGATCTGCTGGCGTTCACGTCCGCACCGGCGAGCGCCGGCACCGAGGACGCGACGGTCTACGGCTTCGCCCTCGCCGGGGGACCGCCGGCGGGCTTCGACGTCCAGCTCTCCGGGTCCGTGCTGACCGTCACCGCGGGCATGAACGCGCTGCGGGGCACCGTCGCGTCGATCCCGCTGGCGCTCGACTTCGGTGGCGCCGACCCGCTGGCCGTGCAGGTCGACGTCCGCGTGGTGGCCAGCGGCGAGCCGCTCGCCCGGGTGGCCGACGTGACCATCGAGGCCGAGGAGGGCACCGAGTCCTCCGTGGCGGTGCTCCAGGGCGCGTTCAACCCCTTCGACCCGCAGCCGCTCAGCGTGCTCTCCGCCGTCGTGGAGACGCCCGGGGCTGGGACGGCGCGCGTCAGCGGCAGCACCGTCGTCGTGCGGCCGGCGGACGGGTTCATCGGCGTGATGGTCACGCGGTTCACCGTGCGCGACGCCCTGCCCGACCTCGACCGCGTCGTCGAGGG
The DNA here is from genome assembly GCA_023460255.1 of Actinomycetes bacterium. Taxonomy (GTDB): domain Bacteria; phylum Actinomycetota; class Actinomycetes; order Actinomycetales; family Cellulomonadaceae; genus Actinotalea. Next base: position 2,519 of record JAEWQZ010000258.1, on the reverse strand, counting down.
GCGCATCACCGCCGTCGTGCGCGGTGCCCCGGAGGCGCCGGGGGCACCCCGGGTGGAGTCCACGGGCGACAGGTCGGTGGTCCTGTCGTGGGACGCGCCGGCGAACAACGGCGAGCCGATCGACTCCTACCGCGTCACGGCAGCCGGCGTGCAGCAGACGTGCGGCGGCACCACCTGCACGATCACGGGCCTGACGAACAACGTCACGTACACGTTCACCGTCGCGGCGCACAACGAGGTCGGCTGGTCCGACCCGAGCCCGCCGTCGGGCGAGGCGCGGCCCGACACGGCCCCGCTCGCCCCCGCGGCCCCGCGCGTCGAGCGCGGCGACGGCGTCCTGACGGTGAGCTGGGCCCCGCCGGAGAACCCCGGGTCGCCCATCACCGAGTACCAGGTGTCCATCTCGCCGATGGCGGGCGGGTCGCCGACCATCACCGAGCGGGGCACCAGCACGACCATCCGCGGCCTGGTGAACGGGCAGCGGTACACGGTCCAGGTGCGCGCGCTGAACAGCGCGATCGACCCGGGCCCGTGGAGTCCCGAGGCGTACGGCACGCCGGCGAGGGTGCCCGACGCGCCCGCGTCCGTGACGGCCACCCGCGCGCACGGGCTGCGCTGGATCGAGGTCCGGTGGACCCCGCCGGCCTCCGACGGCGGCGAGCCCGTCACCGGCTACGAGGTCAGCGTGGACGGGTCCGTGGCGTACACGGGCCCCGCGAGCGTCCTGACGTGGGGGTTCGAGGCGCGCCTCGGGCGCACGTACGCGATCAGCGTGCGCGCTGTGAATGCCGTGGGACGCGGCGCGGTGCGGGACACCGACGGCATGGTGTGGGGCGACCCCGCGCCGCCCACCGGCCTGTCCGCCGTCGACGTCGCGGCCCCGGACACCGCGTGGGGGCAGGGCCGGATGACCGTCAGCTGGGAGCCGCCCACGGACGTCGGCGGCGAGGAGCTGCGGCTGTCCGGCTACATCCTCTCCGTCGACGGGGTGGAGGTCGCGCGGCCGAACGCCGCGGCCCGGACCGCGACCGTCACGGGCCTGGTGGGCGGCGAGCACACCGTCACGCTCGTCGCGGTGAACAGCGAGAACGCGACGAGCGCGCCGGCGACGACCACCGGCGTGGCGACGACGGAGCCGGCGCGGCCCACCGTGAGCATCGACCCGCCGCTGCCGCGGAGCGTCACCGTGCGCTGGAGCGCCGCGGGCACCGGCGGCACCGCCATCACCGGGTGGCAGTGGCGGACGGCGGAGACGGGATGGCAGACCGTCGCCGACCCCGCGCAGACGACGCTGACGCTCACCGTCGAGCCCGACGAGGTCTTCTCGATCCAGGTGCGCGCGGTCAACGCCCGCGGCGTGAGCGACCCGACGACCGCCGAGACCCGCACGCCCGCCGAACCGGACCCGGACCCGGATCCCGAGGACCCCGAGGACCCCGAGGAGCCGAGCCCGTGACGATCCCCAAGGAGAGCACCGTGAGCATGACGCCCGAGCAGACCACGTGGTTCGCGGAGACCTTCGACCTGCTCGTGGCGAACGTCGGGCAGGCGCTGCTGGGCAAGGAGCACGTCGTGCGTCTGGCACTGACCTGCATGCTCGCCGAGGGCCACCTGCTGCTCGAGGACGCCCCGGGCACCGGCAAGACGTCCCTGGCCAAGGCGCTCGCGGCCACGGTGCAGGGCACGCACAGCCGGATCCAGTTCACCCCGGACCTGCTCCCGTCGGACGTCACGGGCGTGACCATCTACGACCAGTCGACGGGGCACTTCCAGTTCCACCCCGGCCCGGTGTTCGCGTCGGTGGTGCTCGCCGACGAGATCAACCGCGCGTCGCCGAAGACCCAGTCGGCGCTCCTGGAGGTCATGGAGGAGAACCGGGTCACGGTGGACACCGTGTCCCACCCCGTCGGCCGGCCCTTCATGGTCATCGCGACGCAGAACCCCATCGAGCAGGCCGGCACGTACCGGCTGCCCGAGGCGCAGCTCGACAGGTTCCTCATGAAGACGTCGCTCGGCTACCCCGACCGCGCGTCGACCGTGGAGATCCTGTCCGGCGCGGCCGACCGCGACCGGACGGCGCGGCTCACGGCGAAGATCACCACGCAGGCGGTCGCGGAGATGGCCGGCCTCGCCGACGCCGTGCACACCGACCCCGCCGTCCTCGACTACGTCGCGGCGCTCGTCGAGGCGACGCGCTCCGACCCCCGCACGGCCCTCGGCGTGAGCGTCCGTGGCGCCCTCGCGCTCGTCCGCTGCGCCAAGGTCTGGGCGGCGTCCCAGGCACGCGCGTACGTCATCCCCGACGACGTGAAGCTGCTCGCGGAGCCGGTGCTCGGGCACCGGATCATCCTCGAGACCGAGGCCGAGTTCTCGGGCGTGACGGCGCAGCAGGTCGTCGCCGGCGTCCTGGCCGCCACCACCCCGCCCGCCGGCCGGCTGACCGCGTGACGGACGGGCGCCGATGACCGACGGAGGGGCTCGGGCCAGGAGCCGGCGCGCACCGCGGCTCCGGCGTGGCC
>JAEWQZ010000257.1 GCA_023460255.1 Actinomycetes bacterium | reverse complement strand
CGCCTCCTCGGCGGCCTCCTCGGCAGCAGCAGCGGCCTCGGCCGCTGCCTCGAGCGCTGCCACCACCGCGGCGGGCTTGGTCCGTTCGGCCGGGTCGAGCGCCAGCCCACCGCGGAGCGCCTCCGCGACCGCCTCGTCGATGCCCTTGAGGTCCGGCTTGCCCGCCCGCACCCGGGTGAGGACCGTGCCGATCGCGCCGCGGCCGAACGGGGGGCGGCCGGTCGCCGCGAACGTCAGGACCGCCGCCCAGCCCCACCAGTCGCCGGCGGCGGTCGGCGCGGCGCCGTCCAGCACCTCGGGCGCGACGTACCCGGGGGTGCCGGTGACGAGGCCCGTGGGCGTCTCGAGGACCTCCTCCACCGCCTGGGCGAGCCCGAAGTCGATGAGCACCGGCCCGTCGGGGGTGACCATCACGTTCGCCGGCGTCAGGTCACGGTGCAGCACGCGCTTGCGGTGCACCGCGGCGAGCGTCGCGCGCAGCTGCTCGGCGAGCGTCGCGAGCTCGGCGGGCGGCAGCGGGCCGCGCTGCCGGACGGTGCGGGCCAGGTCCTTGCCGACGACGAGCTCGGTGACGACGAACGCCTCCGTCGACTCGATCTCGGCGTCGAGCACGCGCGCGATCCCGCGGTTGCGGACCCGCTGGAGCGCGGCCACCTCACGGCGCAGCCGCTCGCGGGCCTCGGGGTCGTCCAGGTGCGCGTGCAGGAGCTTCAACGCCACCGTGCGGCCGTCGGCGTCGCGCGCCTTGTAGACGGCGCCCATCCCGCCCCGGCCGAGGGTGGCCAGGATCCGGTACCCGCCGATCTCCTTCGGCCGTTCCGCCTTCACGACGGTCAACCTAGCGGCGCCGCGGCGCCTGGGTCGTCCGTCCGCGCCGGGCGACCCGAGGGAGGCTCGCCGGTCCCGCCCTCCGGGCACAGCGGGCACGCCGGGCCGGGGCTCGATAGGGTCGGTCCGAACCCCCACCCGACCGACCGGGCGGACGCGCGGGCGGGGTGCGAACGGCAGGGGAGGCCACGTGGCGTACGAGCTCGTCGTCGTCGCGAACAGGCTGCCCGTGGACCTGTCCCCCGCCCCCGACGGGTCCGTGACGTGGCAGCGCTCGCCCGGCGGGCTGGTCAGCGCCCTGGAACCCGTGATGCGCGAGGCGTCCGGCGCGTGGATCGGCTGGTCCGGCACCGCAGACCTCGAGGCCGACCCCTTCGACGCCGACGGGATGCGCCTCGTCCCCGTGACGCTGACCGCGACGGAGGTCGCCGACTACTACGAGGGCTTCGCCAACGACACCCTGTGGCCGCTCTCGCACGACGTCATCAGCCCGCCCGTGTACCACCGCCACTGGTGGGACGCGTACCGGCGCGTGAACCGCCGGTTCGCCGCCGAGGCCGCCCAGTACGCCGCGCCGGGCGCCACCGTCTGGGTGCACGACTACCAGCTCCAGCTCGTGCCGGCCCTGCTGCGGGAGATGCGGCCCGACGTGCGGATCGGCTACTTCCACCACATCCCGTTCCCGCCGCTGGAGATCTTCGCCCAGCTGCCCTGGCGGCGACAGGTCGTCGAGGGCCTCCTCGGGGCGGACCTGGTCGGCTTCCAGCGCAGCGGCGACGCCGCCAACTTCATCCGTGTGGTGCGCCGGTTCACGGACCTCACGACGCGCGGCCCGGTGGTGTCCACGACCGGTCCGGACGGTCGGGAGCGCCACGTCCGCGCGGCGGCGTTCCCCATCTCGATCGACTCCGCCCGGTTCGACGCGATGGCGCGCTCGCCGGAGGTCCGCGCCCGCGCCGCGGCGATCCGCGCGGACCTGGGCAACCCCGAGGTGGTGCTGCTGGGGGTCGACCGCCTCGACTACACCAAGGGCATCCGGCACCGGATCAAGGCGTTCGGGGAGCTGCTCGCCGAGGGGCGGCTCGGGGTCCCCGACGCGGTGCTCGTCCAGGTCGCCAGCCCGAGCCGGCAGAACGTGGAGGCCTACCAGCAGCTGCGCGAGGAGGTGGAGGTGCTCGTCGGCCGGATCAACGGCGAGCACGGCCAGATCGGCGCGGTGCCCATCGCCTACCTCCACCACTCCTACCCGCCGGAGGAGATGGCCGCGATGTACCTCGCGGCCGACGTCATGCTCGTCACCTCCCTGCGCGACGGGATGAACCTCGTGGCCAAGGAGTTCGTCGCCGCGTGCGTGGACGACCGCGGCGTGCTCGTGCTCTCGGAGTTCACCGGGGCCGCCGACGAGCTGTCCGGCGCGCTGCTCGTCAACCCGCACGACATCGACGGCCTGAAGGACGCGATCACGGCCGCGGCCGGGATGGACGCACGTCAGATGCGCGCCCGGATGCGCAAGCTGCGCCGGCGGGTCCTCGCCGACGACGTGCGCAAGTGGTCCCGGACGTTCCTGCGCACCCTCGAGACGGCGCCGCGGCAGGCGCCGCGGCAGGCGACGCGGTGACCGACCCGTCACGCACCACCCCGCCCGGGGCGCTGCCGCCGGGACTCCTCGACGAGCTCGACGCGCTCGCCGACGCCGCCCGCCGCGGCGCCGCGCTCGTCGCCCTCGACTTCGACGGGGTCCTCGCCCCCCTGGTCGACGACCCTGCTGCGAGCCGCCCGCTGCCCGCTGCGA
>JAEWQZ010000256.1 GCA_023460255.1 Actinomycetes bacterium | reverse complement strand
CGGAGGCGGGGGTCGCACGGGCTCTACCCTGACGTTGTCCGATGGCCCGTGACGCCCCGAGGGGGAGGCTGTGGACGAGTGCTCGGGCCCGTCGTGCGATCCACAGAGGTTTCGGGTGCTGAGCGCGACCGAGACCTCGGTGGATCGGTGGGCAGGGAAACAGGCCTAGAGGCTTGTTCGGTGTACAACAAGACACTAACCTTGTCGACATGTTCGTCCTGACCGTCGACCAGGAGGCGAGCCGTCGGCTCGGGGACCGGGTCGACCCGCTGCTGGAGCACCTCGCGTCCCTGCGCGACAGGACCGGCGTCGTGCGGGCGTTCGAGCGCACGGTGGGCGACGAGGTGCAGGCAGTGCTCTCGGACGCCGCGCTGGCGGTCGAGGTGGCGCTCGACCTGGTGCGCCGGGGCGGGTGGAGCGTCGGGCTCGGTGCGGGGCCCGTCGAGGAGCCGCTCCCCGCGAGCGCGCGAGCGGGCGGGGGAGAGGCCTTCGTCCGGGCGCGCGCCGCGGTGGACCGCGCCAAGAGTCGCGCGCGACCCGTCCCGGTCGCCGTCGTGACCGGCGCCGACGACGGCGGACGCGCCGCCGAGGCCGTCCTGACCCTGCTCGGCTCCGTGCTCGTCCGGCGCAGCGAGGCAGGATGGGCGGTCGTGGACGCGTTCGCACAGCTCGGCGCCGGGGCCACCCAGGACGACGTCGCCGGGCACCTCGGGGTGACCCAGCAGGCGGTGAGCCAGCGGCTGCGCGCCGCGATGTGGGCGGAGGAGGTGGCGGTCCGGCCGGTCGCGGCCAGGCTGCTCGGTGAGGGGGACAGGTGAACGACTGGCTGGCGGCACTCGTGGTCGCGCTCGTGCTCGCGGTGAGCACCCTGGGCGGATGGCCGCTGACGGCCCTCGTCCTGCGCCTCGCCGCACGCTCGTCCGACGCGGGCCCGCCCGGCGCGGAGGGCGAGGCTGCCTCTGAGGGGGCAGACGGCGCCGCTGGTGCCGTGACGGCGCCCGCCACGACGGACGAGAGGGGCGGGGACGGCCCGACCGGACCGCGCGCCCGGGCCGCGCTGCGTGGCGGCACGTGGATCGGCGTGCTCGAACGGGCCGGCGTCACAGGGGCGGTCCTCCTCGGGTACCCGGCCGGGGTGGCCTTCGTCATCGCGATCAAGGGCCTGGGCCGCTATCCCGAGCTGCGGGACAACCCGGGTGCGTCGGAGCGGTTCGTCATCGGCACCCTCGCGTCCCTCCTCTGGGCAGGAGCGCTGGGCGTCCTCGGCCGAGCCCTCGTCGGCTGAGCGCGGCCACAGGCGAGGCCGGCCGTCCGGTCGGCCGCTAGACTCGTCCGCGGCCTGCGGGCCGTGCCCGTGCCCGGGCCCGCCGGGACCAGCGACGACGAGGAAGAACCCACAGTGGCGACGACCAACGACCTGAAGAACGGCCTCGTGCTGAACATCGACGGCCAGCTCTGGACCGTCGTGGAGTTCCAGCACGTCAAGCCAGGCAAGGGCGGCGCGTTCGTGCGCACCAAGCTGAAGAACGTGCTGACCGGCAAGGTCGTGGACAAGACCTTCAACGCCGGCGTGAAGGTCGAGACCTCGAACGTGGACAAGCGCGAGATGCAGTACCTGTACAAGGACGGCAGCGACTTCGTCTTCATGGACACCAGCACCTACGACCAGGTGCACGTCTCGGAGCAGGTGGTGGGCGACGCCGCGAAGTACCTGCTCGAGAACCAGTCGGCCACCGTCGCCACCCACGACGGCCTGCCGCTCTACGTCGAGCTGCCCGCCGCCGTCGTGCTCGAGGTCACCTACACCGAGCCCGGGCTCCAGGGCGACCGCTCCACGGGCGGCACCAAGCCCGCGACGCTCGAGACGGGGACGGAGATCCAGGTGCCCCTCTTCCTCGAGGCCGGCACCAAGGTGCGGGTGGACACCCGGGACGGCTCCTACCTCGGTCGCGTCAACGACTGACGTGGCGGCACGCAGCAAGGCCCGCAAGCGAGCTCTCGACGTCCTGTTCGAGGCCGACCAGCGGCAGCTCCCCGTGCTCGAGGTGCTCGCCGACCGCCTCCAGCGCCCGGGCACCCAGTCCGCGCTGCCCCAGTACGCCGTCGACCTCGTCGAGGGGGTCGTCGCGCACCTCGACCGGATCGACGAGCTCGTGAGCACCTACTCGCGAGGCTGGGTGCTGGACCGGATGCCCGCCGTCGACCGCGCGGTGCTGCGGATCGGTGCCTACGAGGTGCTGTTCCGGGACGAGGTGCCCGACGCCGTCGCGGTCGACGAGGCGGTCGAGCTCGCCCGCGCCCTGTCCACCGACGACTCCCCGTCGTTCGTCAACGGGATCCTCGGGCGCCTGGTCGAGCTGAAGCCGACGCTCCTGGCGTAGCCCGGCCGGTCAGGCGGACGCGACGGGGGCCAGCCGGTGCGGCAGGTGGTGCGTGCCGATCTCCTCGACGTGCGCGATGTGCGTGCCCGGCCGCGGCCCGCGGATCGGCAGCGTCGGTGCGGGCCGCCCGAGCATGAAGCCCTGGACGGTGCTCACGCCCAGCGAGACGAGCGTGGTGAGCTCCTCGGCCCGCTCCACGCCCTCAGCGACCACCTCGAGGCCGTGCGCCTGTGCGACGGCGAGCACGGCGCGCAGGACGGCCTCGCCCTCCGGCGTGCCCGAGGCGCGGACGAAGGTCTGGTCCACCTTGATGACGTGCACCGGGAGGTCGGCCAGCCGGGCCAGCGAGTTGTACCCGGTCCCGAAGTCGTCCAGGGCGATGCGGACCCCACGCGCGGCGAGAGTGGCGAGCGCGGCCCGGGCGTGCGCATCGTCGTGCAGCAGGGCGCTCTCGGTGACCTCGATCGTCAGGCGACGCCAGGCGCCGGGTCCCCAGGACTGCTCGACGTGCCGAACGAAGTCGGGCTCGTCGAGCTGGCGGGCCGCGACGTTCACCGCCACAGGCAGGTCGTACTTCTCCGACGCCGCCCGGGCCGTCGCGAAGACCTGCCGCCCGATGTCGACGATGAGTCCCGTCTCCTCCGCGAGCGGCAGCCACTCCTGGGGGAGGAGGAGGTCGCCCTGGCGGCGCCACCGGGACAGTGCCTCGAGCCCGACGACCTCGAGGGTCTCGGAGTCGGTGAGCGGCTGGAAGTGCACGACGATGTCCCCGGCGCCGATGGCCTCCTCGAGCTCGCGGCGCTTCGTGGTCCGCTCGCAGAACTCCTTGCGGAGCGCGTCGTCGTAGAAGGCCGCGCCGCGGTTCGAGCGCTTCGCGGCGGCCATCGCGAGATCGGCGCCCCGCAGGAGCGCGTCGACGTCGCGTACCTCCCCGGGCCGCCACGCGGCCACGCCGACCGTGAGCGGTGTGGCGGGCACGCGGTGCTGGAGGTACTCGAAGCGGTTGTGCACGCGCCGGGCCAGGGCGAGGAGCTCGGTGTCGTCCGGGGCCCGCTCGACGACGACGACGAAGTCGTCCCCGCCGTGCCTGGCCACGAAGGTGGCGGTGCCCACGGTCTCGGAGAGCTGGGCGGCGACGCGCCGCAGGAGTCGGTCTCCCCACTCACGCCCGCGCATGTCGTTGGCGTGCTTGAAGCCGTCGAGGTCGCAGAACAGGACGGCGACCCGTGTGTGCTCGACCTCCGCCTTGCCGAGCGCCGCCGCGAGGTGCCTGTCGAGGGCTGGCCTGTTGTGCAGCCCGGTGAGCGCGTCCGTGTACGCGGCCACCCGGAGCTTCGAGGTGAGCGTGTGGCGCTCCGCGGCGCTCGACACGACACGGGCGAGGTCGCGCAGGAACGACTGCTCGTCGGGCAGGAGTGCGCGGCCGTCGCCGGAGTAGAACTCGGTGACGAAGCGGTCGCGGGACAGCGGCCGCAGCGTGCCCTGGATGGAGCGGTCCCCGAGCAGCTCGCGGCACTGCTCGCGGGCGTTGAGGAGCACGTCCTCGGGCGTGCGCAGCAGCCACGCCGAGTTGGACACGGAGGCGATGACGTCGCGCATGCGGGCGCGTCGGTCGGCCGCGCGGCGCACCGCGCGCACCCGGGCGGCGGCGAGCACCTCGAGGCCCGCGACGAGCGGGACGACCCACAGCCCGCGGAGCAGCTCCGTGACCTCGGTGGTCGGGGCCACGGCCCCGGCCACGACGGCCACGACGGCGACCACGCCGCACGCGGCGACGACGGCACCCGCGGTGGTGACCTCCAGGCCGCGCACCGCCCGGAGCACGTACACGGCGACGACCACGACCGGCACGAGCTCGACGAGCGGCAGGAGGGGGCCGTAGACGGGCATCCCGTCGGGTGCGACGGACCGCAGGACGAGCGGGGTCGTCAGCCAGAGGACGCCGGCGGCGGTGAACCACGCGAGGAGCAGCGTCACGGGCAGGCGGACCGCGGCGGCGCAGGTGTACGCCTGCACGACGGGCAGGCTCAGCACGAGCGCCGCGGCGAACGCGACGAAGCGGGCGAACAGCAGCGCCTCCGCGCCGACGCCCGGGGCGAGGACGCCGTACAGGCCGTTGACGAGACAGACGGCGGCGAGGGCGAGGGACCACGGGGCGCTCCAGCGCACACCGCTGCGGCGGAGCTCGCCACGCCAGGCGCCCGCCTCGACCGCGACCAGGCCCACCATCACGCCTGCGACCAGGCACTGGACGACGATGAGCCAGGACGGAACAGATCCACCCACGGTGCAACTATCGGCGCCCGGCGGGCGTGACATGAGCCGATTCAGCCATCCGTGTTGATCGAGGTCGCCGGGGTCTGCCCGGCAACCGGTTCTCTCGGGACATGACCGAACCGGTGCGTGGTCCGCGACACGGCCTGCTCGCGGACCACCGTGAGCAGCTCACGTCGGGCACTGGCGAGGACGGGGTGGTCGAGGAGCGTCACCTCGCCGACGCGGCGTCGTGCGGCCGCGGCCAGCCCCGGGCAGCGCCCCACCGCCCGGACCCGGCCGCCGACGCCACCGGAGGCGACGCGGGCCGCGAACTCCTCGTGCGGCTCGTCCTGCGCGCGCGACACGGTCACCGGCGCGCCGACGAGCTCGGCCGCGGCGAGCACGCGCGTGACCTCCCGCTCCCGTGCTCCGTCGCCGACGCGGACCGTCAGGTGCGGCACGGGGCGGTGCCGCAGCACGTTCGACTCCGCGGCCAGGCCCGACGGGTCGTCGTCCCGCGCGAGCCGATCCCACCACTGGTGGTCGTCGGCGCGCGCCCAGGCGAGCCACCCGGCGTCGTCGGCGGGGACCTCCGGGCCGTCGACCCAGGTGCCGAGCTGGGCCACGTACGCGGGGCCGCCCGCCTTCGCCCCCGGACCGACCGTCGACGCCTTCCACCCCCCGAACGGCTGCCGTCGCACGACCGCGCCGGTCGTGTGCCTGTTCACGTAGGCGTTGCCGACCTCGACGTGCTCCAGCCAGTAGGCGATCTCGTCCTCGTCGAGGGAGTGCAGCCCGCCGGTGAGCCCGAACGGGACGGCGTTCTGCCAGGCGACGGCATCGGCGAGCGTCGGGGCGCGCATCACGCCCAGCACGGGACCGAAGCACTCGGTGAGGTGGAAGAACGAGCCGGGCGCGACGCCGTGCTTGACCCCCGGCGTCCACAGCCGGCCCGCGTCGTCGAGCCGGCGAGGCCTGACCAGCCACGCCTCCTCGTCGTCGAGCGTGGTCAGCGCCCTGAGCAGGGGTCCGGACGCGGGACCGACGAGCGGCCCCATCGTGGTGGCGGGGTCGGTCGCCGGGCCGGTCACGAGGCTGGACACCGAGTCGGCGAGCTGGCGCCGCAGCCGCGCCGACCACCCTGCCGAGCCGACGAGGATCAGCAGCGAGGCGGCCGAGCACTTCTGGCCGGCGTGGCCGAACGCCGAGCGCACCACGTCCGCGACGGCGAGGTCGACGTCGGCCGCGGGCGTGACGACGAGGGCGTTCTTCCCCGAGGTCTCGGCGATCACGTCGAGGTCCTCGCGCCACCCGGCGAACAGGCGGGCGGTCTCGATCGAACCGGTCAGGAGCACGCGGGCGACGTCGGGGTGGCTCACCAGGCGTCGGCCGGTCGCGTCCTCCGCGGCGGAGACGACCTGGAGGACGTCGGACGGCGCGCCCTCGTCGGCGAGGGCCGCGTGCACCGCCTCGAAGGCGACGGCGGCGCAGCGGGGGGTCTGCGGTGCGGGCTTGACCAGGACCGGTGACCCGGCCGCCAACGCCGCCAGCACCGAGCCGACGGGGATCGCCACGGGGAAGTTCCACGGCGGCGTGACGACGCTCACCCCGTGCGGCCGGAACCGGGCCCCCGGGACGGCGCCGTCGGCCAGGTCCAGGGCGCGGTCGGCGTAGTACCGGGCGAAGTCGACAGCCTCGCTCACCTCGGGGTCTCCCTCGGCGACGGTCTTGCCGGCCTCCTGGGCCATCACGGCCACGAGGTCCGCCCGACGCTCCTCGAGCCGTGCGGCGGCCCGACGCAGGACGGCGGCGCGCGCCTCGGGGGGCCGGGCCGCCCAGGCGGGCGTCACGGCCACGGCG
>JAEWQZ010000255.1 GCA_023460255.1 Actinomycetes bacterium | reverse complement strand
CGCCACCCCCGTGAGCTGGCGGGCGGCGGCGCCGGCGGCCCGCCGCAGCTGCTCGGGGGAGGCGTCGCCGGCGACGGTGCCCACCCCGACCACGGCGAGGACGGGCGCGGTCGCGGCGCCGCCCGTGGGGATCCGCCGGACGTCGTCCGCGTCACCCGTCACTCCGAGGGCCGCCGAGGTGGCCAGGGCCCGGAGCTCGGCGGGCAGGACGTCGTCGAGGAGCTCCGGACCAGCGGCGCCGGCAGCGACCGGGACGACGAGGACGTCGACGTCCAGGGTCGAGGGGGCGGCGGCGGTGAGGTCGACGGAGGGGACGGCCGGGAGCGGGGTCGTGGTCACCCGGCGATGCTACCGACCCGTATCCTCTCTGCCGTGTGGACCCCCCTCGCCTGGGCCGCTGCGGCCGGGTCGCTGGCTCTCGCGGCGTGGGCGCTCTGGCGCGCCGTCGCCGACCGGCCGGTGATCCTGCGCCAGCTCGTCGCCGGCGGCGCGGTCGAGGCGGTCCTCGTGGTCCAGGTGGTCGTCGCAGCGGTGCGCAGCCTGTCCGGGGACGGCCCGGCCGACGCCGCGACCTTCTGGGGCTATCTCGTCACGACGCTGTTCATCCTGCCGGTCGCCGCCCTCTGGGCGTTCGCCGAGCGGACCCGGTGGAGCTCGGTGGTGCTCGTGGTCGCGGCCCTGACCGTCGCCTTCCTCCAGCTCCGCGTCGTCCAGGTGTGGGTGGGATGACGGGTCCGGAGCGGGCCGGTGACACCGGGACGGGCCCCGGGCGGCTCGTGGTCGCCGTCTACGCCGTGCTCGCGATCGCCGCGACGTTCCGGTCCGGCGTGCAGATCCTGCGCGACCTCGACGCGGCCCCGCTCGCGTACACGCTCTCGGCGGTCGCAGCGGTGGTCTACGTCGTGGCCACCGTGGCCCTCGCGCGCGGTGGCCGCTGGCGCTCCGTCGCGTGGGCGGCCGTCGGCACGGAGCTGGTGGGCGTGCTCGTCGTCGGTGCGCTCTCGGTGACCCGGCCCGACCTCTTCCCCGACGCCACCGTGTGGTCGGGCTTCGGTCAGGGCTACGGCTACGTGCCGCTGCTCCTGCCGGTGCTCGGGCTGTGGTGGTTGTGGCGAACGCGCCCACGCGGGGGCGGCCCGGGCCGATAGGTTGCGGGCGTGTACCGGCTGCTCTTCAACCAGGTCTTCCGCCGCATGGACCCCGAGCGGGCCCACCACGTGGCGTTCGTCGGCATCCGCTGGGCAGCGGCCGTGCCGGGGTTGAACCGGGTGCTGCGGGCCTTCTTCACCCGGGGCTTTGCGCCCACTGTGGCGTTCGGCCGCCAGGTCCCGGCGGCGTTCGGGCTGGCCGCCGGGTTCGACAAGAACGGCATCGGCGTCCGCGGCTTGACGATGCTCGGCTTCGGCTGGGTGGAGGTCGGCACGATCACGGCGCTCGCGCAGCCCGGCAACGAGCGTCCCCGGCTGTGGCGGGTGCTCGACCAGCGGGCTATCCGCAACCGGATGGGCTTCAACAACGACGGCGCGGCCGAGGTCGCCGCGCACCTGCGCAGGCTGCGCTCGCGGCGCTCGGGGCGCGACCTCGTCGTGGGCGTCAACATCGGCAAGAGCCGTGCCACCCCGCTGGAGGACGCCGCGCAGGACTACGCGACGAGCGCGGGCCTGCTCGCGCCGTTCGCGGACTTCCTCGTCGTGAACGTCTCGTCGCCGAACACCCCGGGGCTGCGCGACCTGCAGGCCGCCGAGCAGCTGCGCCCGATCCTGCAGGCCGTGCGTGCCGCTGCCGACGAGGCGACCGAGCCGGGTCGGGTGCCCGTGCTGGTGAAGATCGCGCCGGACCTGTCCGACGAGGACGTCGACGCCGTCGCGGACCTCGTGCTCGACCTGGGGCTGGCTGGGATGGTCGCGGTGAACACGACGATCGACCACGACCTCGGGCCCGGTGGGCTGTCCGGACCGCCGCTCCTTCCGCGTGGCCTTGCGGTGGTCCGCCGGGTGCGGGACCGGCTCGGTCAGGGCCCCGTCGTGATCGGCTGCGGCGGGATCACGACCGCCGACGACGCGCAGGCGTACCTGGCGGCCGGCGCCGACCTCGTGCAGGGCTACACCGGGTTCATCTACGAGGGACCGTTCTGGTCGTCCCGGGTCAACCGTGGGCTCGCCCGTCTGCCGCGGGCCGACGGCGGCGCCTCGGAGGGCGCCGCGCGATGACGGCGCGTCCCGCCTGGGACTGGGACCTGCTCGACGCGACGGACGAGCGGGTGGACCAGCCGTTGAGCCCGGCGTTCACGACGAGGTTCGACGCCGAGGCGTGGCTGGGCGAGGCGTGGCGTCAGCTCGCGGCGCAGGGCGTGGCGGCGGCCCGGCTCGCGCACCACGGCGAGCCGGTCGGCCCGCCACTGCCGCTCCGGGAGTCCTAGGGCGCGTCTCCCAAACTTCACGCCGCCCAGCGCGCTGGCCCAAGCCTGCGACGTGAAGCGGCGGCTCGCTCATCGTCGTGTCCACGTCCTGAGGCGCCCTGCTCGAGGTCGTGCCAGAGAGG
>JAEWQZ010000254.1 GCA_023460255.1 Actinomycetes bacterium | reverse complement strand
CGCTCGACGTCGTCGCGGCTCGGCACGTCGAACATCACCTGCTGGAGGACCTCCTCGAGGATCGCCCGCAGCCCACGGGCGCCGGTGCCGCGCAGGAGCGCCTGGTCGGCCACCGCCTCGACGGCGTCGGGGGTGAACTCGAGCTCCACCCCGTCGATCTCGAACATGCGCTGGTACTGCTTGATGAGCGCGTTGCGTGGCTCCGTGAGGATGCGCACGAGCGCCGAGCGGTCCAGCGGCGAGACAGTCGTGATCACGGGCACGCGGCCGATGAACTCGGGGATCAGCCCGTACTTCAGCAGGTCCTCCGGCATGACGTCGCCGAAGACGTCCGTGTCGTCGGGCGAGTGCAGGGGCGCGCCGAAGCCGATGCCCTTGCGGCCCGAGCGGGACGTGATGATGTCGTCCAGCCCGGCGAACGCGCCGGCCACGATGAACAGCACGTTCGTCGTGTCGATCTGGATGAACTCCTGGTGCGGGTGCTTGCGGCCGCCCTGCGGGGGCACCGACGCCGTCGTGCCCTCGAGGATCTTCAGCAGCGCCTGCTGCACGCCCTCGCCGGAGACGTCACGGGTGATCGACGGGTTCTCGGCCTTCCGGGCGATCTTGTCGATCTCGTCGATGTAGATGATCCCGGTCTCGGCCTTCTTGACGTCGTAGTCGGCCGCCTGGATGAGCTTGAGCAGGATGTTCTCGACGTCCTCGCCGACGTAGCCCGCCTCCGTCAGCGCGGTGGCGTCGGCGATGGCGAACGGCACGTTGAGCATCTTCGCGAGGGTCTGCGCGAGGTAGGTCTTGCCGCAGCCCGTCGGCCCGATGAGCAGGATGTTCGACTTCGCGAGCTCCACGGTCTCCGCGTCCGGCCGGGCGCCCTCACCCGCGCGGATGCGCTTGTAGTGGTTGTAGACGGCGACGGCGAGGGAGCGCTTGGCGGACTCCTGCCCGATGACGTACTCCTCGAGGAACTCGAAGATCTCCTTCGGCTTCGGCAGCGCCACCATGCCGACCTCGGCGGCCTCGGCCAGCTCCTCCTCGAGGATCTCGTTGCACAGGTCGATGCACTCGTCGCAGATGTAGACGCCGGGCCCGGCGATGAGCTTCTTGACCTGCTTCTGGCTCTTCCCGCAGAAGGAGCACTTGAGCAGGTCGGCACCGTCACCGATACGTGCCACGGCCTCGCTCCTCCCTGTGGCGCGACGAGCGCCCCGTCGGTCCATTGCACACCACGCGGGGCCCGGTGTCAGCCCGTCCCGGTCCCACCGGCGTGTCCTTCACCCTGAACTCACCCTGGGACCAGGGCTTCCCAGCTGCCGATCGGCCGGTCGACCGCCCCCGTGAGACGTCCGACGTCAGGGGGCCGGGACGACGACACCCTTGCGGCTGGCGAGCACCTGGTCCACGAGCCCGTACTCCTTCGCCTGCTCGGCGGTGAGGATCTTGTCGCGCTCGATGTCGGTGCGGACCTGCTCGACCTTCTGCCCGCTGTGGTGCGCGATCGTCTCCTCGAGCCACTCGCGCATCCGGATGAGCTCGGCGGCGTGGATCTCGATGTCGGAGGCCTGGGCGTACCCGCCGCCCTCCATCGCCGGCTGGTGGATGAGCACGCGGGCGTTGGGCAGGGCGAGGCGCTTGCCGGGCGCGCCGGCGGACAGGAGCACGGCGGCGGCCGACGCCGCCTGCCCGAGGCAGACGGTCTGGATCTGCGGCTTGATGTACTGCATCGTGTCGTAGATCGCGGTCAGGGCCGTGAACGAGCCACCCGGGGAGTTGATGTACAGGGTGATGTCCCGGTCCGGGTCCTGGCTCTCCAGCACGAGCAGCTGGGCCATGATGTCGTCGGCCGAGGCGTCGTCCACCTGCACGCCGAGGAAGATGATCCGGTCCTCGAAGAGCTTGGTGTAGGGGTCCTGACGCTTGAAGCCGTAGGCGGTGCGCTCCTCGAACTGCGGCAGGACGTACCGGGACGACGGCGCGCCGTACGGCAGGGCGGTCCCGCCCGGCCTGGCCAGGCCCTGCGGGGTGAACGGGTACTCGATGCTCACGGGTGCTCCTTGTGCTCGGGCTCGCGCTGGTGGTCGCGGGGCGGGTGGGGTCAGGACCCGGTGGTCCCGCCGCCGCCGCTGACGGAGCCGGCGTGCGTGACGACGTGGTCGACGAAGCCGTACTCCAGGGCCTCGTCGGCGGTGAACCACCTGTCGCGGTCGGAGTCGGCGGTGATCTCCTCGACGGACTTGCCCGTCTGCTCGGCGGTCAGCTCCGCGAGCACCCGCTTCATGTGCAGGATGAGCTGGGCGTTGATCCGCACGTCCGTCGCCGTGCCCCCGATGCCGCCCGACGGCTGGTGCATCATCACGCGAGCGTGCGGGGTCGCGTACCGCTTGCCCTTGGCGCCGGACGAGAGCAGGAACTGTCCCATCGACGCGGCCATGCCGACGGCGACCGTCGCGACGTCCGGCTGGATGTACTGCATGGTGTCGTAGATCGCCATCCCCGCGGTGATGGAGCCGCCCGGGGAGTTGATGTACAGGTAGATGTCCTTGTCGGGGTCCTCCGCCGCGAGGAGCATCATCTGGGCGCAGATCGCGTTGGCGTTCTCGTCTCGCACCTCGGTGCCGAGCCAGATGATCCGCTCGCGCAGCAGCCGGTTGTAGATGTGGTCCTGCAGACCGAGGTTCGGACCGTCGCCGCGTGCGTCCCGCGGCATCGAGCTCTCGTTCACGACACTCCCTCGCCTCGTCGGTTCCCCGGCGCCGATCTCGCCGCCGCACCGACCCTAACGCTCGGTGACCGGCGGCCCGTCCTGCGCGGCGGGCTTTTCGCTGACGGCGCACGGGGCCCGCGGGACCGTGCGCGGGCACGACCCGGGGCCTGTCGGGTGCGAACGGCGCCCACCGGGCGCCGCGTCCGGGGAGGCTCAGGCCTCGGTGGCCCCGGTGTCCTCGGCGTCGGCGTCCGCGTCCGCGGAACCGATGTACGCGGACAGGTCGACGGCGGCGCCCGCACCGTCGACGACCTGCACCTGGCGGAGCGCGACGGCGATGGCCTTGGACCGCGCGACCTCGCCCACCATGGCCGGCAGCTGGCCCTGACGGTCCACGGTCTGCACGAACTGCGTCGGGTCCATGCCGTACTGGCCGGCGGCGTTGACCATGAAGTCGAGCAGCTCCTCCTGGCCCACCTGGACCTTGAGGCTCTCGGCCAGCGTGTCGAGCAGGATGCGCTCGACGAGCTCGGCGCGGGTCTGCTCGGTGACCTCGGCGCGGTGGTTCTCGTCCTCCAGGCGACCCTCGGACTCCAGGTGACGGTGCACCTCGGCCTGCACGACGCCGTCGGGCACCGGGACGTCCACGGCCTCCTTCAGGGCCGCCATCAGGCGGTCGCGGGCCTGCACGGCGCGGTTGGAGTCCTTGATCCGGCCCGCCTGGGCGCGCAGCTCGTCGCGGAGCTCGGCCAGGGTGTCGAACTCGCTGGCGAGCTGCGCGAAGTCGTCGTCGGCGGCGGGCAGGTCACGGGTCTTGACGGACGAGGCGGTCACGGTGACGACGGCGGCCTCACCCGCGCGGTCGCCACCGGCGAGCGGCGCCTCGAACGTCGTCGTCTCGCCGGCGGACAGGCCGGTCAGGGCCTCGTCGAGGCCCTCGAGCAGGTTGCCGGCACCGATCTGGTAGGAGACGCCGCTGACGGAGTCGATCTCCTCCTCGCCGATCACGGCGCGCAGGTCCAGCACGACGAAGTCGCCCTCGCCGGCGGGTCGGTCCACGCCCACCAGGGTCCCGAACCGCTCGCGCAGCGCGTCCAGGCGCGCGTCCACGTCCTCGTCGGTCACCTCGACGTCGTCGACGGTGACGGTGAGCGTGTCGAGCGCGGGCAGAGTGAGCTCGGGGCGGACGTCGACCTGCGCCGTGAACGTCAGCCCACCGGACGGGTCGGTGAGCGCGGGGATCGCCGTCACCTCGATGTCCGGCTGGCCGAGCGGCCGGATGCCGGCCTCGGCGACCGCCTGCCCGTAGAAGCCGGGCAGCCCGTCGTTGACGGCGTGCTCGACGATCGCCGCACGCCCGACACGCTGGTCCAGGATCCGCGGCGGGACCTTGCCCTTGCGGAACCCGGGGATCTGCACCTCCGAGCCGATGTGCTCGTACGCGTGGTCGATGCTCGGCTTCAGCTCGTCACCGGACACCTCGACCGTCAGCTTGACGGAGGTGGCGTCCAGGGTCTCGACGGCGCTCTTCACAGCAGGTTCTCCCGGGATCAGGGACGGCGGGCGACAGCGGGGACGGCGCCAGGAGCGGGCCGCCCTGGGAACGGGGGCGCGGCGCCGTCCGCCGATCTTACGGCACCGGGGGGCAGTGCCCCGTGCCGGACGGCGGCGGGGTGCCGACACGGTGCGCGTGGGGTCGGGATGGCGGGATTCGAACCCACGACCTTCCGCTCCCAAAGCGGACGCGCTACCAAGCTGCGCCACATCCCGTGCGGGCCAGCCTACTGGGGGACGAGGCAGGGCCGACCGCCCCCCCGTCCCGCACTCGCTACCCTGGTGCCGCGGTCCCGGCGCGCCCGGGGCGTGCGGGCGTAGCTCAATGGCAGAGCCCCAGCCTTCCAAGCTGGTCATGCGGGTTCGATTCCCGTCGCCCGCTCCGGCCCGCCCGGCCAGGCGGTCCCGCGCGTCCGGGGCGCGGAGCGGCATTGCGGACGCCGGTGTCCTGCGGCTACCGTCGGGGCGTCCAGCGCTGAGGGAGGGGCTATGCGGGTGAGCACGCCTGCCGTCCGGCTCTCCCTGTGTTGCGCCTGCACCTGTCTGTAGAGCGCTGGCCCCTGGCGCCTGAGGCCGCCCGACGCACGCCGCGTCGTCACCAGCGCTCGTCACTCCCGCGCACGACCCGCGCACCGCGCCCCGCGGAATGCCCGCGCACGGCGCCCGGTTGCCCTCGTCGGCGGCCGCCCCCACCCAGGAGACAAGGACACACCATGGCCCGGATCTACGACGACGTCACCCAGCTCATCGGCAACACCCCCCTCGTGCGGCTCAACCGGCTGGCCGAGGGCGCTGCGGGTGCGGCCACCATCGCCGCCAAGCTGGAGTTCTACAACCCTGCGAGCTCGGTCAAGGACCGCATCGGGGTCTCCATCGTCGACGCGGCCGAGCGGTCGGGCGACCTCGGCCCGGGCGGCACGATCGTCGAGGCCACCAGCGGCAACACGGGCATCGCGCTCGCCATGGTCGGCGCCGCCCGTGGCTACCGGGTCGTCCTGACCATGCCGGAGTCCGCGTCCAAGGAGCGCCGCGGTCTGCTGCGCGCGTTCGGCGCGGAGCTCATCCTGACCCCTGCGGCGGAGGGCATGAAGGGCGCCGTGGCGCGGGCGGACGCCACTGCGGCGGAGCGTCCGGGCGCGGTCCTGGCGCGGCAGTTCGCGAACGAGGCCAACCCGGCGATCCACCGTGCCACCACCGCGGAGGAGATCTGGGCGGACACCGACGGGGGCGTCGACATCGTCGTGGCCGGCATCGGCACCGGCGGCACCATCACCGGCGTCGGGCAGGTGCTCAAGGAGCGCAAGCCGGGCGTGCAGGTCGTCGGCGTGGAGCCCGCGGAGTCGCCGATCCTCAACGGCGGGCAGCCCGGCCCGCACAAGATCCAGGGCATCGGCGCGAACTTCGTGCCGGAGATCCTCGACCGCGGTGTCTACGACGAGATCGTGGACATCGACGCGGAGACGGCCATGGCCACGGCGCGCGACGCCGCCCGGCGCGAGGGCCTGCTCGTGGGGATCTCGTCGGGCGCGGCCATCGCGGCGGCCGTGCAGGTGGCGTCGCGGCCGGAGAACGCCGGGAAGCTCATCGTGGTGATCGTCCCGTCCTTCGGCGAGCGCTACCTGTCCACCCCCCTCTACGCGGACCTGATGGACTGACCGATGCGACGACTCCAGCGCTTCCTGGCCGTGCTGCGCGAGGACCTCGAGGCCGCGCGCACCCGCGACCCGGCCGCCCGCTCGGCGGTCGAGGTCGCCCTCGGGTACCCCGGGGTGCACGCCGTGTGGGCCTACCGGCTCACGCACCGCATGTGGCGTGAGCCGGGGCTGCGACTGCCCGCCCGCCTCATCTCGCAGCTCGCGCGGTTCCTCACGGGCATCGAGATCCACCCCGGTGCGCAGCTCGGCCGTCGGCTCTTCATCGACCACGGCATGGGCGTCGTCGTCGGCGAGACGGCGATGGTCGGCGACGACGTCGTGCTCTTCCACGGCTCGACCCTCGGCGGCAAGTCGATGAAGCGCGGCAAGCGCCACCCGACGCTCGGCGACGGTGTGGTGGTCGGCGCGGGCGCGAAGATCCTCGGGCCCGTGTGGATCGGCGACGGGGCGCGCATCGGCGCGAACGCCGTCGTCGTCAAGGACGTGCCTGCCGGCGCCGTGGCCGTGGGCGTGCCCGCCGTCGTGCGCACCGCCCCGCAGCCCCCCGAGGCGATCTGGGCCGAGGACCCCGCGATGTACATCTGAGCCGCGCCACTGCCTCCTTGTGCGGAGCGCTGCACGCATGTGTGGAGCGTCCCGGCCCGGTCGTCCGGCTTGTGTGGAGCGTCCCGGCCCGGTCGTCCGGCTGTGTGGACCGTCCTGGCC
>JAEWQZ010000253.1 GCA_023460255.1 Actinomycetes bacterium | reverse complement strand
CGCGAGGAGCTCGCCGCAGCCCGGGTCGAGGCCGCCGCGCTCCTGCAGGTGACGTCGGGGCTGTCGCCGGCCGAGGCGCGGGCCGAGCAGGTCAAGCTCATCGCGGAGGAGGCCGAGCGGGAGGCCGCGGCCACCGTCCGCCGGGCCGAGGCGAAGGCGCGCCGGACCGCCGAGGAGCGGGCCCGTCACGTCGTGGCCACGGCCGTGCAGAGGATGGCGGGGGCGACCAGCACGCAGAGCGTCGTCACCGTGGTGCCGCTGCCCGCCGAGGAGATGAAGGGTCGGATCATCGGCAAGGAGGGGCGCAACATCCGCACCTTCGAGGCGATCACCGGCGTCAACGTGCTCATCGACGACAGCTCCGACCAGGTGACGCTCTCGAGCTTCGACGCCGAGCGGCGCGAGGTCGCCGCGGTGGCCCTCGAGGCGCTCATCGAGGACGGCCGGATCCACCCGCAGCGGATCGAGCTCGCCTACGCCGAGGCGCTCGCGGGCGCCCGTGACCGCGCGGTCGCCGCCGGCCACGAGGCGGCGGAGCGGGCGGGCGTCGTCGGCCTGCACCCGGAGGTCGTCGAGACCCTCGGTCGCCTCCGGCTGCGCGTCAGCTACGGGCAGAACGTGCTCGCACACCTCGTGGAGAGCGCCCAGCTCGCCGCACTGATGGCCGCCGAGATCGGGGCCGACGTCACGACCGCCCGCCGCGCGGCCTTCCTGCACGACCTCGGCAAGGCGATGACCCCGGAGCGACCCGGGACGCACGCCGCCCTCGGCGCCGAGATGCTGCGCCGGCTCGGCGAGCCGGAAGTGGTGGTCAACGCGGTCGCCGCACACCACGACGAGGTGCCGCTGGAGTCCGTCGAGGCCGTCATCGTCCAGGCTGCCGACGCCGTCTCCGCCTCCCGGCCCGGCGCGCGGCGCGAGGAGCTCGACCAGTTCGTGGAGCGGATGACCGGGCTCGAGTCGCTCGTGGCCTCCCACCCGGGCGTCCGCCGCGCGGTCGCGATGGCTGCCGGACGCGAGGTGCGCGTCGTCGTCGAGCCGGACGTCGTGCCCGACGCCGCCCTGCCGGATCTCGCGGGGGCCATCGCCCGGCACATCGAGACCGAGCTGACCTACCCGGGCGAGATCACCGTGACGGTGGTCCGTGAGCTCCGCGCCTCCGCGACCGCGGGCTGACCGCGGGTCACCGGGGCCCGTTCAGGGCCGGTTCCGGAGCACCCGGTAGCGTGCCGGTCCACCGGGCTCGCCCGCCGCACCGACGCCCGCCGCCCCGAGGTCGACGACGGTCGGGTCACCGGCCTGGCCCGTGCGGGCCGCGGTCCGCCGTGCCAGCCAGTGGGCGAACGCGGACAGGCTGAGGTTCACCACGAGGTAGATCCCCGCGCCGACGACGAAGAGCGCGAGGAAGTAGCCGGTCCCGAAGTACTGCGCGTTGTTCTGCACGGACCGCAGCAGCTCGGCGTATCCGATGACGAAGCCCAGCGACGAGTCCTTCAGCAGGACCACGAGCTGCGCCACCAGGCTGGGCAGCATCGTGCGCACCGCCTGGGGGAGCAGGATCGAGAAGAGGGCGCGCGGACGGGTCAGCCCGATCGCGTACGCGGCCTCGGCCTGGCCATGGGGGAGTGCGGCGAGGCCGGCGCGGATGATCTCGGCGATGATCGCCATGTTGTAGACGGTGAGGCCGAAGACGACGGCGCGGAACGCGTCGAGCCCGATCCCGATGAGGCCGACGTACATCATCAGGAGCACGGGCAGCCCGCGGAAGAGCTCGATGACGGCCACCGCCGGCGCGCGGAGCAGGCGCGAGCGCGCCGTCCGCCACACCGCCAGCGCGAGCCCGAGGGCCAGCGCCAGAGGCGCGGCGAGCGCGGCAGCCCGCAGCGTCGCCATGAGGCCGCGGAACAGCGACCGCCACACGTCCGCGGCGGTCTGGTTCTTGGGTGGGTCGTACAGCACGTCCCACCGGTCGGCGCCGAAGACGCCGCGGCCGGCCGCCACCCACACGCCCACGCCGACGAGGGCAAGGATGAGCAGCGCACCGACCACCGACCCGATGCGCTCGCGTCGCCTGGTCTGCGGGCCGGGTGCGTCGTACAGGACGGAGGTCATCGCGCGAACGCCACCCTCCGCTCGACCCGGCCGGCGAGGACGCCCATCGGGACGGTGATGGCCAGGTAGAAGGCCGCGATGCCGACCCAGATCATCGGGTCGCCGGCGTTCGCCTGCGCCAGACGTCGCCCGGACGCCACGAGCTCGACGACGGCGAAGCCGGCCGCGACCGACGTGTTCTTCGTGAGCGCGATGAACACGTTGATGAGCGGCGGGACGACCGACCTGAGCGCCTGCGGCAGGACGACGGAGCCGAGCGTCTGGCCGAACGTCAGCCCGATGGCGCGCGCCGCCTCCGCCTGCCCGACGCCGACGCTGTTGATGCCGGACCGCATCGCCTCGGCGACGAACGCCGACGTGTAGAGCGTGAGGCAGACCACCGCGGTCCAGAAGAACGGCACCGGCGGCAGGACGCTGAACTGGGGGAAGACGAAGTACATGAAGAAGAAGACGAGGGTGAGCGGGGTGTTGCGCAGCAGCTCGACGAACGTCGCGGCGCCCGCGCGGAGCGGCCGCAGCGGCGACACGCGCAGGGCCGCGAGGAGCACACCCAGGACGAGCGAGAAGGCGGCCGCGTAGAGCGTGAGGCGCACGGTCATGAGGAAGCCGTCGAGGTAGGTGGGCAGGTTGTCGATGATGACGTCCACCGCGGCGAACCTCCTCTCCCGTGTCCCGTTGCGTGCCCGTGCGTCGACCCGCGACCGGGGTCGGGGGCACCGCCGCGACGGCGCCCCCGACCTCGGACCGGCTCAGTACCTGTCGACCGCCGGCGGCTCCGGCGTCGGCAGCACCGTGCCCGCCGTCGACTCCCACGCCTCGGTCCACCGGCCGTCCGCGAAGATCTCCTCGAGGACGTCGTTGATCCACATCCGGAACTCGGTGTCCTCGAGGGCGACGCCGATGCCGTACGGCTCCTCGGTGAACGGCTCGCCGCGCACCTCGAGGTCGTCGTTGTCGGCTGCGAACCCGGCAAGGATCACGTTGTCGGTGCTGATGGCGTCCACCTGGCCGTTGCGCAGCGGCTCGATGCACTCGGCGTACGTGCCGAAGGGCACGACCTCGGCCTCGGGATGGTTCTCGAGGAGGAAGCCCTCAGGCGTGGAGCCGGAAGCCGTGCACACCCGGGTGCCGGCCAGGTCGTCCGGGCCCTGGATGTCCTCGTTCGACGCGAGCGTGAGGATCGACTGGCCCGCCTCGTAGTACGGTCCCGCGAAGCCGACCCGGCCCTTGCGCTCGTCGTTGATCGTGTAGGTCGCGACGACCATGTCGACCTGCCCGGTCTCGATGAAGTCCTCGCGGTTGGCGGAGATCGTCTCCACCCACTCGATGCCGTCCTCGTCGATGCCGAGCTCGCCGGCGATGATCGTCGCGATCTCGACGTCGAACCCCTCCGGCACCCCGTTCGGCCCGACGAGGCCGAAGAGCGGCTGGTCGAACTTGGTCCCGATGGTGATCGAGCCCGCCTCCGCGAGGCGGGCCATCGTCGAGCCCTCGGGGAGCTCGGCCTCCTCCATGCCGTCGTCGGCCGGGCTGGTCTCGGTCTCCTCGGGCTCGTCGCCGGAGTCACCGGCGCATCCGGCGAGGGCCAGTGCACCTGCCGCGAGGAGCACCGCCGCTGTCCGTGGTCGTCTCATCGTGATCATCACCTTCCGTGTGGTGCCCAGGGGGCGGTCAGTGCGTGAGGATCTTGGAGAGGAAGTCCTTCGCGCGGTCGGAGCGCGGGGCGGTGAAGAACTCGTCGGGCGGGCCCTCCTCGACGATCTGCCCGCCGTCCATGAAGACGACGCGGTCGGCGGCCCGGCGCGCGAAGCCCATCTCGTGGGTGACCACGACCATCGTCATGCCGTCGCGGGCGAGCGCGACCATGACGTCGAGCACCTCGTTGATCATCTCGGGGTCGAGGGCGGACGTCGGCTCGTCGAAGAGGATCACCTTGGGGTGCATGGCGAGCGCCCGCGCGATCGCGACGCGTTGCTGCTGGCCGCCCGACAGCTGGGCCGGCAGCTTGTGCGCCTGGTCGGCGACTCCGACGCGCTCGAGCAGCCGCATCGCCTCGGCCTCGGCCTCGGCGCGGCGCATGCCACGCGCCTTCACGGGGCCGAGCGTGACGTTCTGGAGCACCGTCTTGTGCGCGAAGAGGTTGAACTGCTGGAACACCATGCCGACGTCCGCGCGCAGGCGGGCGAGTGCGCGGCCCTCGGCAGGCACCGGGACGCCGTCGACGAGCACCCGTCCCCCGTCCACCGGCTCGAGGCGGTTGATCGCCCGGCACAGCGTCGACTTGCCGGAGCCGGAGGGCCCGATGACGACGACGACCTCCCCGCGGTGCACCACCAGGTCGATGTCCTGCAGGACGTGCAGGGGGCCGAAGTGCTTGTTCACGCCGCTCAGGACGACCAGGGGCTCGCCGGTCGTCCCCGGTGCGCGGTCGCCGGAGGGATGCTCGAGGGCGGCCGCGGCGCCGGTGCCGTCGGGGTCGATCATCTGCTGAACCTAGGTCGCCCGTGTTGCGGCTGCCACTCGGGGTGATCACGATCAGGTTAACGCGGGCCGCCGTCCGGAGGCGGTGCGTGGGCCACGTACCCTGGACGGCGATGACCAGCACCATCCCGCTCCCCGCCACCGCGCCGCCCGCCGCCCGCGGCACGTACGTCGTGCGTACGCTCGGCTGCCAGATGAACGCGCACGACTCCGAGCACATGGCGGGACTCCTCGAGGAGGCGGGCTACGCGCCCGCGGGTGAGGAGGACGCCGCGGCCTGGGAGGCCGACGTCGTCGTCATCAACACCTGCGCGGTACGCGAGAACGCCGCCACGCGCCTGTACGGCAACCTCGGCCGGCTGGCCGGCATCAAGGCGCAGCGCCCGGGGATGCAGATCGCCGTCGGAGGCTGCCTGGCGCAGAAGGACCGCGCCGGCATCGTCGAGCGGGCACCGTGGGTCGACGTGGTGTTCGGCACGCACAACCTCGACGCGCTGCCGGTGCTGCTGGAGCGGGCCCGGCACAACGCCGAGGCGCAGGTGGAGATCGCGGAGTCGCTCCAGGTGTTCCCGTCCACGCTGCCGACGCGGCGGGAGTCGGTCTACGCCGGCTGGGTCTCGATCAGCGTCGGCTGCAACAACACCTGCACCTTCTGCATCGTGCCGCACCTGCGCGGCAAGGAGCGTGACCGGCGACCCGGCGAGATCCTCGCCGAGGTCGAGGCACTGGTGGCTCAGGGGGCGGTCGAGGTCACCCTCCTCGGCCAGAACGTCAACTCCTACGGGGTGGGGTTCGGGGACCGCGGCGCCTTCGGCAAGCTGCTCCGCGCCGTCGGGGCCGTACCGGGGCTCGAGCGGGTGCGCTTCACGTCGCCGCACCCGGCCTCGTTCACCGACGACGTGGTCGCGGCCATGGCCGAGACCCCGACGGTGATGCCCAGCCTGCACATGCCGCTGCAGTCGGGGTCGGACAGGGTGCTGCGCGCGATGCGCCGCTCCTACCGCGCCGAGCGCTTCCTCGGGATCCTGGACCGGGTCCGGGCGGCGCTGCCCGACGCGGCGATCACGTCGGACGTCATCGTCGGCTTCCCCGGCGAGACCGAGGAGGACTTCGCCGAGACGCTGCGCGTCGTCGAGCAGGCGCGGTTCTCCTCGGCCTTCACGTTCCAGTACTCCCCGCGACCGGGCACGCCCGCGGCGGACCTGCCCGACCAGGTGCCGGCCGACGTCGTCGCGGAGCGGTACGCCCGTCTCGTCGAGCTCCAGGAACGCATCTCCACCGAGGAGAACGCGCGCCAGGCCGGGCGGGTCGTCGAGGTCCTCGTCGCCGAGGGCGAGGGCCGCAAGGACACCGCGACCCGGCGGATCAGCGGACGCGCCGAGGACAGCCGGCTGGTCCACCTCGCCCTGCCCCCGCGGGTGGCGGCGCTGCCCGACGCGGCGGCCGGCCTCCTCGACGCGCGCCTGGCGCCGGACCTCGACCCCGAGCTGCCGCGGCCCGGCGACGTCGTGCGGGTCCGGGTGACCT
>JAEWQZ010000252.1 GCA_023460255.1 Actinomycetes bacterium | reverse complement strand
GCGCGGCCGGGCCGGCTGGGGCGAGCGGACCGGCCGGGACGAGCGGGCCGCCGGGGCCCGCGGGCCTGTCCCCGCAACCCGCCGTCGACGACGTCGCCGCCCTGGTCGCCCAGGTCCGCGAGAGCGGCGTGCGCGCCTCCCTCGTCAGGATGGGCACCCCGCGGACGCTGCCGCCCGGCACCGGGCTCAGCGTCTACCGGATCTGCCAGGAGTCCCTGACCAACGTCCTCAAGCACGCCGGGCCGTCGCCGACGGTGACGGTGCTGCTGCACTGGACGCCCGCCTCGCTCGTCCTCGAGGTGTCCGACGACGGCCGCGGTGCCGCCGCCGGGTCCGACGGGCAGGGGCAGGGCCTGCTCGGCATGCGCGAGCGCGCGGCGATGCTGGGCGGCACGCTCGCCGTCGGGCCCCGCCCGGGCGGCGGGTTCCGCGTCCGCGCCGAGATCCCGATCCCGCCGCAGGCCCCGCCGGCCACGGCACCGCACCAGGAGGGCCTCCCGTGACCGACCCCGCAGCAGCCCCGGACGAGGGGCCCCTCGGCAGCGCAGCCACGCCGACGACGCCGATCCGTGTCGCGCTGGTCGACGACCAGCAGCTGGTCCGGGCGGGCTTCCGGATGGTCATCGACTCCCAGCCGGACCTGGAGGTGGTGCTCGAGGCGGGTAACGGGCTCGACGCGCTGCGCCGGCTCGCGGTGGTCGAGACGGACGTCGTCCTCATGGACGTGCGCATGCCCGAGCTCGACGGGCTCGCGGCGACCGCGCGCCTGACGGCACCCGAGAACGCCGTGGCCGGCCGGGCCCGGCCGCCGAAGGTCATCGTGCTGACCACGTTCGACCTCGACGAGTACGTGCTGGCCGCCATCAAGGCCGGGGCCAGCGGCTTCCTGCTCAAGGACGCCCCACCGGAGGAGATGCTCGCGGCGATCAGGACCGTGCACGCCGGGGACGCCGTCATCGCGCCGTCCGCGACGCGGCGGCTGCTCGAGCGGCTCGTGACCGACCTGCCCGACCTCCAGGAGCGGTCGGAGCACCCCGGGCTCGCCGACCTCACCGAGCGCGAGCGCGAGGTCCTCGTGCTGATGGCCCGCGGCCGCTCCAACACCGAGATCGCCGGTGACCTGTTCGTCGCCGAGGCGACGGTGAAGACGCACGTCGGCCGCGTCCTGGCCAAGCTGGGGGCGCGCGACCGCGTCCAGGCGGTCGTGGTCGCCTACGAGAGCGGCCTGGTCGTCCCGGGCTCCTGACGCGCCGCTCCGCCCGCACGACCGGCGTCGCACGGGCCGACGCCGGCGCTCCCCCCACGGGATGACCCGCCCCGCCACGATCCCCCACCGGGGCGCGACGCCCGCGCGGCGGGCCGGTCCGTAGCGTCGTGGCGACCGAGAGGAGACCACCGTGTCGCTTGCATTCCCGCCCGAGCCCGCCGCCGGCCCTGCCCGGACTCCCACCGGGGCCCCCGGCACACCGACGTCCGGCCTGCCTGTCGTCCGCGCCCGCGGGCTCACCAAGGTGTACGGGTCGGGGGCGTCGGCCGTCGAGGCGCTCGTCGACGCGGACATGGACGTCGCCGCCGGCGAGTTCACCGCCATCATGGGGCCGTCCGGCTCCGGCAAGTCCACCCTCATGCACCTGCTCGCCGGCCTGGACAGCGCCACCCGCGGGCACGCCTTCATCGGCGACCTGGACGTCACGGGCCTCGACGACAAGGCGCTCACCCGGCTGCGCCGCGAGCGCGTCGGCTTCATCTTCCAGTCGTTCAACCTGCTGCCGATGTTCACGGCCGAGCAGAACATCCTGCTGCCCCTGGACCTCGCCGGGCAGGTCGTGGACCGGTCCTGGTTCGCGCTGCTCGTCGAGACCCTGGGCCTCGGCGACCGGCTCGACCACCGGCCGGCCGAGCTCTCCGGCGGCCAGCAGCAGCGCGTGGCGATCGCCCGCGCCCTCATCGCCAAGCCCGACGTCGTGTTCGCGGACGAGCCCACCGGCAACCTCGACTCGCGGTCGGGCGCCCAGGTGCTCAGCTTCCTGCGCCGGTCGGTGCGCGAGCTCGGTCGCACGGCGATCATGGTCACCCACGACCCGTCGGCGGCCGCCTACGCGGACCGCGTCGTCCTCATCGCGGACGGGCGCATCGCCGGGGAGATCACGGACCCGACGCCCGAGTCGGTGCTGGCCGGGCTCGACGCGCTGCGCAGCCTCGACGAGGTGACCGTCCGATGATCAGGCTCGCCCTGGCGCAGATGCGCCGCAGCCTGCCACGGCTCGTCTCGGCGGGCGTCGCCGTGCTCATCGGCACGGCCTTCGTGGCAGCGACGCTGGTCGCGGGAGAGGTGATCACCCGGACCACGTACGACGCCGTCTCGGCCTCGCTCGCCGACGCGGACCTCGTCGTCATCCGGCCCGGCCTGTCCGAGTCGGATGTGGCGGCGCTGGCCGACGCCCCGGGCGTCGACGCCGTGCACGCCCAGTCGACGTGGTGGAACGAGGTGCGGTCGCAGAGCCGGACGGCCTTCCCCCAGTTCACCACCGCCGCGACCGACCCCCGCCTCGAGCCGCAGACGCTCGTCGCCGGCGAGCGGCCCGACGCGTCGGGAGAGGTCGCGCTGCCGAGCCCCCTGGCCGAACGGCTGGAGGTCGGCGTCGGGGACGAGGTGGCCCTCGTGCGCAACCTGTGGGACGAGAAGGACGGCGCTCGCCAGGAGACGGTGCCGCTGCTGGTCGTCGGGGTCACGGAGGACCCCGGCGGCGCGTTCGCCCAGACCGAGGGCGCCGCCCAGGTGACCGCTGCGGACCTCGCGCAGTGGGTCGCCGACGAGAACGGCGGCGACGGCACGGTGGAGTACCAGACGGTCGTCGTCGCCCTCGGGGCGGGGGCCGACGTCGAGGGCGCGCGGGCGGCGCTGGCCGCCGCGGCTCCCGGCGCCTCCGTGCAGACGGCCCGGGAGCGTGCCGAGCAGCTCACCGCCGAGTTCACCGGCGACACCCAGGCGCTCACGGCCATCGTGCTCGGGTTCGCGGCCGTGGCGCTCGTCGTCGCCGCGCTCGTCGTGACGAACACCTTCCAGGTGCTTGTCGCGCAGCGCACCCGGACCCTCGCCCTCCTGCGCTGCGTCGGCGCCGACAGGTCGCAGATCCGCCGTTCGGTGCTCGTCGAGGCGGGCCTGCTGGGCCTGACGGCCTCCGCCGTCGGGGTGGTCGCCGGCTTCCTGCTGGCGCAGGTCACGCTCGTGCTGCTCGGGCGGTCCTACCCGGACGTCCCGCTCCCGTCGGCGATCCCCGTGGGGGTCGCGGCCGTCGTCGTGCCCCTGGCGGTCGGCACGGTGGTCACGCTCGTGGCGGCGCTGGCGCCTGCCCGCGCCGCGACCCGGGTGGCTC
>JAEWQZ010000251.1 GCA_023460255.1 Actinomycetes bacterium | reverse complement strand
GCCTGCGACTCCCGGCGCGCCTCGGCGAGCGCCTGGGCGGGGTCGGTGAGCGCGGACGGCCCGAGGTCCTCGCGGGTCACCGGCGAAGTGCCCGCCGGGCGCGCCGCGAACTCGGGGCCGAGCTCGTCGTCGTCGCCCCCGGCCCCGCCGAAGCCCTTGGCCACGGCCTTGAGCGCGGCGCTGAACTCGGTCGGGATGAACCAGAACTTGTTCGCCTGGGTCCGCGCGATCTGGGGGAGCATCTGGAGGTACTGGTAGGCGAGCAGCTCGGGTCCGCGTCGCCGCGGTGGATCGCGTCGAACACCTGGAGGATGGCGCGCGCCTCGCCCTCGGCCTGGAGGACCGCGGCCTGTGCGGAACCCTCGGCCCGCAGGATCGCCGCCTGCTTCTCGCCCTCGGCGGTGAGGATCGCTGACTGCTTGACGCCCTCGGCGGTCAGGATCGCCGCACGCCGGTCGCGCTCGGCGCGCATCTGCTGCTCCATCGCGCCCTGGACGCTCTGCGGCGGGTCGATCGCCTTGAGCTCGACGCGGTTCACGCGCACGCCCCAGCGACCGGTCGCCTCGTCGAGCACGCCGCGCAGCTGGCCGTTGATCTGGTCACGGCTGGTCAGCGTCTGCTCGAGGTCCATGGAGCCGACGACGTTGCGCAGCGTCGTCACCGTCAGCTGCTCGATGCCGACGATGTAGTTGGCGATCTCGTAGATCGTCGACTTGGGGTCGGTGACCTGGAAGTACACGACGGTGTCGATGCTCACCACGAGGTTGTCCGACGTGATGACCGGCTGCGGTGCGAAGGGGATGACCTGCTCGCGCAGGTCCACCCGCGCCCGCACCCGGTCGATGAAGGGCACGAGGATGTGCAGGCCGGCGTCGAGGGTCCGCGAGTAGCGGCCCAACCGCTCGACGAGCTGCGCCTCCGCCTGCGGCACGATCCGCACCGACCGGATCAGCGCGATCACCACGAACAGGATCAGCAGGCCCAGGAGCACGTAGCCGGCGGTCACCACAGGGTCGTCAGTCACAGCGCGTTCTCCTCCGTCGGGTGCGAGCCGGCCGGCCGGGGGCCGTCGGCGTCGAGCCGTGCGACCACCGCGGTGGCCCCGTCGATCCTCACCACGCGGACCTCCTCGCCGACCTCGACGACGTCGCGCCCGTCGGTCCGCGCGGTCCACACCTCCCCCGCGAGCTTGACCCGCCCGCTCCGCTCGGTGACCGCCGTCACCGCGACCGCGACGCGGCCCACGTGGGCGGCCGCGTTCGTCTCGACGAGCGGCACCCGCTTGCGCAGGTGACGCAGCAGCCACGGCCGCAGGGCGAGCATCAGCAGCGCCGAGACCACCGTGAACCCGAGGATCTGGATCCACAGCGGAAGGCCGAGGGCAGCCAGCCCGGCCGCGGCGAGGGCCCCTCCCGCGAGCATGAGGAGCACGAGGTCGAGGGAGAGGATCTCGACCACCGCCAGGAGCAGCGCCGCCCCCAGCCACCAGACCCAGGCCATGACGACCTCCCCTTCCGCCCTTCCGCGCAGCGTCTCGATCCTAGTCCGCAACGCTCCGCGGCCGCGGGGCGATCAGCCGACCGAGCGGGCGCTCCATCGCTCGCCGTGGCGCTGCACGTCGAGCCCGATGCCGAACGTGGCCGACAGCCGCTCGGCGGTGATCACGTCGGCGAGCGGGCCGGACGCGGCCACCGCCCCGTCGCGCAGGAGCAGGGCGTGGGTGAATCCGGCTGGGATCTCCTCCACGTGGTGCGTGACCAGCACCATCACCGGCGAGCGTCGGTCACGGGCCAGCTCGGTGAGCGCGCCGAGCAGCTCCTCGCGACCCCCGAGGTCCAGGCCGGCGGCGGGCTCGTCGAGGAGCAGCAGCTCCGGGTCGGTCATCAGCGCGCGGGCGATCTGCGTGCGCTTGCGCTCGCCCTCGCTGAGCGTGCCGAAGGTGCGGTCCGCCAGGCTCGCGACGCCGAAGACCTCCAGCAGCACGCGGGCTCGCTCGTGGTCGAGGGCCTCGTACTGCTCGCGCCAGCGTCCCGTCATCCCGTACGCGGCGGTCAGGACGACGTCGAGCACCCGCTCCGACGGCAGGATGCGGTCGGCGAGGGCCGCAGAGGCGACGCCGATGCGCGGCCGCAGCTCGAAGAGGTCCACCCGGCCGAGCTGCGAGCCCAGCACCCGCGCCGTGCCCGACGTCGGGTGCATCCGCGCGGACGCGACCTGGAGGAGAGTCGTCTTGCCCGCACCGTTCGGGCCGAGCACGACCCACCGCTGCCCCTCCTCGACCCGCCACGACACGGCGTCGAGGATCGTCGTCCCGCCGCGCCGGATCGTCACGTCCGCCAGGTCCAGCACCATGGCAGGACCCTAACGTGCACCCGGCGTGCCCTGTGGGAGCGGCTACCGTGGCCGGGTGAGCCAGCCGGTCCTCGACCTGCCCCGCTCGGTGCACCTCGCCGCGTGGCTGCCGTACGTGCGCGGCTCCGCCGAGGTGGCTGAGCTGGCGGCGGCGGGCGTGCAGCGCGACGACGAGCCCCATACCGCGCGCGACGACGACGCCGGCACCGGCGACGTGCCCCTGACCGACCTCCTGCTCGCCTGGGGCGCACCGGGCGTCGCGGCGGTGGCCGTGCTCCCGGTGCCGGGCGACGTCGTCGGCGTGCCGCCCGAGGTGAGCGCCGCAGCGGTGGACGCCGGCGAGTGCGTGCTCGTCACGACGCCCGACGGGCACGTCGCAGCGGTGCCCGAGGTGACCGCGTTCGGCAGCGCCACGGAGCCCGGGCACCTCGTGCACTGGCACCTCGCCCGGGTCCAGCCGTGGGCGTTGGGCATGCTCGCGGCCGTGGGCACCCTCGCCGAGGCGGAGCGCGAGCTGCGCGAGGCCCTGCGCACCGCGACGGCCGCCCTCGATGCCCTCGACGTGGCCCGCTGGCGGGACGACGCCGTCGCGGCGCTCGCCTCCTTGCGCGCGGAGCCGGACCTGGCCGCCCTGCCCCGGGACCTCGACCCGCGCCGGGCCCGTGTGCTCGCGCTGGCGGCCCGCCTGCGCGTCATCGTCGACCTCGCCACCGCCGACGACGGCGGTGCGGTGAACCTGTGGCAGGCGGACCAGCGCAGCGCCGCGCTGCGGCACGTCGACCACGCCGCCCGTCGCGCCATGTGCGCGGCGACCCTGGTCGTCAACGCCTGAGTCAGCCCTCGAGCACCGCGCGGTAGACGCCGACGGTCCGCTCGGCGATCGCCTCCCACGCGAAGTGGTCCTCGACGCGACGGCGTGCGGCCGCGCCCATCCGCGCGGCCCGCTCCGGGTCGGCCACCGCCTGCGCCAGCGCGGCGCCGAGGTCCGCGACGAAGGCATCGGGGTGCACAGGGGTCCCCGTGCCGTCGGCGACCTGCTCGATCGGGACCAGCCAGCCGGTCACGCCGTCGTCGACCACCTCCGGGATGCCCCCGGTCGCCGTGCCGACCACGGGCAGGCCGCACGCCATGGCCTCGAGGTTGACGATCCCGAGCGGCTCGTAGACCGACGGGCACACGAACACGGTGCCCGCGGAGAGCACCGCGACGAGGTCGTCGCGCGGAAGCATCTGCTCGATCCACACGACCCCCTCGCGGCGCGTGCGCAGGTCCTCGACGAGGCCGGTGACCTCCCGCGCCAGCTCCGGGGTGTCGGGCGCGCCGGCGCAGAGCACGAGCTGGACCCCGTCGGGCAGCTGCTCCGCAGCCCGGAGCAGGTAGGGCAGGCCCTTCTGCCGGGTGATGCGGCCGACGAAGACCACGGCGGGGCGGTCGGGGTCGATGCCGAACGACCGGACGCTCGCCTCGGCCCGCTCCACGGCGTCACCCTCCGGCCGCCGCCACCCGGCGAGGTCGATCCCGTTGTGCACGACGTGAACGCGGTCGGGGTGCACGTGGGGGTAGACCCGGAGGATGTCGTCCCGCATCCCTCCGCTCACGGCGATGACCGCGTCGGCGTGCTCGTAGGCCGTGCGCTCCGCCCAGCCCGACAACGCGTAGCCGCCGCCGAGCTGCTCGGCCTTCCACGGCCGCAGGGGCTCCAGGCTGTGCGCCGTCACCACGTGCGGGACGGCGTGCAGCAGCGCTGCGACGTGCCCGCCGAGGTTCGCGTACCACGTGTGCGAGTGCACGACGTCGGCGCCCGCGACGTCGGCGGCCATGAGCAGGTCGACGCCGAGGGTGCGCAGTGCAGGGTTGTGCTCGGCCAGGCCAGCCGGGACGTCGTAGCCGGTCACGCCCGGCGCGTCCCGTGGGCCCTCGAAGCACCGCACACGCACGTCGAGGTGCTCACGCAGCACCGCGGCCAGCTCGGTGACGTGCACCCCGGCCCCGCCGTACACGTGGGGTGGGTACTCCCTGGTCAGCAGGTCGACGCGCATGGCGACACGCTAGCGATGTTCGGGCCGATCGGCTGGCCGACCGCCGTCCTGCGGCCCTAGGGTCGAGCCATGGCACCGCCGCGCGTCCTGGCCATCGTCCTCGCAGGTGGCGAGGGTAAGCGCTTGATGCCCCTGACGGCGGAGCGGGCCAAGCCCGCGGTCCCCTTCGGCGGTCTCTACCGCCTCGTCGACTTCGCCCTGTCGAACCTCGTCAACTCGGGCTACCTGCAGATCGTCGTGCTGACCCAGTACAAGTCGCACAGCCTCGACCGGCACGTCGCGCGGACCTGGCGGATGTCGCCGCTGCTCGGCAACTACGTCGCCCCGGTGCCCGCGCAGCAGCGCGTCGGGAAGCACTGGTACCTGGGCAGCGCCGACGCGATCTACCAGTGCCTGAACATCATCGAGGACGAGCGCCCGGACATCGTCGTCGTGGTCGGCGCCGACCACGTCTACCGGATGGACTTCTCGCAGATGGTGGACGCGCACCTCGAGTCGGGCGCCGAGTTCACCGTGTCGGCGATCCGCCAGCCGATCGCACTGGCCACCGAGTTCGGGGTGATCGAGACCGGCGCGGACGACCCGACGCGGATCACCGCCTTCCGCGAGAAGCCGAAGGACCCGGTGGGCCTCGCCGACTCCCCCGGCGAGATCCTCGCCTCCATGGGCAACTACGTCGCGAACGCCGACGCCCTGATCGAGGCCGTCTCGGTGGACGCGCAGAGCCCGACGTCGAAGCACGACATGGGCGGCGACATCGTGCCCTGGTTCGTCGGCAAGGGCACCGCCGCCGTCTACGACTTCATCCGCAACGACGTGGCCGGCTCGACGGACCGCGACCGCGACTACTGGCGCGACGTCGGGACCATCGACGCGTACTACGACGCGCACCTCGACCTCATCTCCGTGAGCCCGGTGTTCAACCTCTACAACCGGCAGTGGCCGCTCTTCACCGGCAACGCAGGGCTGCCACCGGCGAAGTTCGTGCACGCCGGGCCGGGCCGGCTCGGCCACGCCGCGGACTCACTGGTCTCGCCCGGCGTCATCGTCTCGGGCGCCACGGTCACCGGGTCGGTCCTGTCACCCGGGGTCTACCTGCACTCGTGGGCGTCGGTGAGCGACTCGGTCGTCCTGGACAACGCCGTCGTCGGCCGGCACGCGCAGGTGCACCGCGCCATCCTGGACAAGAACGTCGTCGTGGCCGAGCGCGCGCGCGTCGGGATCGATCCCGAGCACGACAAGGCCCGGGGCTTCACGGTGAGCGAGGGCGGCGTGACGGTCGTCCCGAAGGGGACCGTCGTCGAGGGCTGAGTCAGTCGATCGGGTGGACGAAGAAGCCCGAGCGGAGCTTCGGCTCGAACCACGTGGACTTCGGCGGCATGTCCAGGCCCCGGTCGGCGACGTCCATGACCTCGCCGGGCGACGTGGGGTGGAGTGCGAACGCTGCCGCGTGGCCCCCCTCGTCGACGAGCCGCGCCAGCTCGGCCGTCCCCCGGATGCCGCCGACGAAGGCGATCCGGGCGTCGGTCCGCGGGTCGGCGATGCCGAGCAGGGGCCCCAGCACCCTGTCCTGGAGCATGGAGACGTCCAGGCGGGCGATCGGGTCCGCCTCGTCGACGACGTCGGCGCGCGCGGACAGCAGGTACCACTGCCCGGCCAGGTACAGCCCCACCTCGTGGCGGGCCGGCGCCGGCGGCTCCGCCGCGAGCACGACGTCGAAGTCGGCGGCGAGCGCGGCGAGCAGCGACCCGGCGTCGAGGCCGGCGAGGTCGGTGACGACGCGGTTGTACGCCAGGATCGTCAGCTCACCCGCGGGGAACACCACTACGGGGAACTCCTGGGCGCCGGGCGTCGGGCGGTCGGCGGCCACCCGCGCAGCGGCCGCGCTGCGGTGGTGGCCGTCGGAGACGTAGAGGGTCGGCATCCGCCCGAAGGCCGCGACCAGCGTGGCGGTCTCTGCGTCGTCCACCGTCCAAAGCGTGTGGGCGACGCCGTCGTCGGTGACGAGGTCGTACTCCGGGGCGCGCGACGTGACACCGGCGAGCACCTCCGCCACGGCGTCGGCGCCCGGTGCGTCGGGTCGGTACATGAGGAAGACCGGCTCGTCGTGCGCCGCCAGGGCGGCGATGTGCCGGGTCCGGTCGGTCTCCTTGTCCGGGCGAGTGTGCTCGTGCGTCGCGATGACGCCGCTCGTGTAGTCGGCCACGCTCGCGCAGCCGACGACGCCGGTCTGGGACACCGTCCCGACGCCCGGCAGGTCCGTGCTCTGCCGGTACACCAGGAGCCCCGGCGCGGCGTCGGCCACGAGCACGCCCCGCGCGACGAGGTCCGCGAGGGCTGTGGCGCCGGCGGCGTACACCTCGTCGGTGTGCGGGTCGGTCCCGTCCGCCAGGTCGATCTCCGGGCGCGAGACGTGCAGGAAGCTGTCGGGGTTGCCGGCGGCGAGGGCGCGTGCCTCGGCCGTGTCGACGACGTCGTACGGCGGCGCGACGACCGCGGCGACGCGGTCCCGGGTGGGGCGCAGGGCGAGGAAGGGACGGATCGTGGCCACGGCCCCACTGTCCCAGACCGCGGGGCGTGACCGTCGTCCGCACCACGTGGCGGACGGCAGCCCGCCGGCGTCGGTCCCGCCTGCCTACTCGTCCCAGGCGGGGCGCACGACGTCGGTGAGCACCGCGGCGCGCCGCGTCAGCTCGGCCCACGGCCCGACGAGGTCGAGCACCGCGTACGCCGCCGTCGGCAGGCCGCTGCGCACCTGGGCGAGGTGGGCCGGCTCGCCGTCGCCGGCCAGCAGCGTCGCCACCACCGACATGGCGGGCTCGTGCCCGACCACCAGGAGCGTGCGCACGCGCGCGTCGGTCGCCCGGACCAGGTCGAGCACGTCCTCGTGGTGGGCGGCGTAGAGCGCGTCGGACAGCACCACCTCGGGGGCGGGCTCGTCACCGAGGCCCACCGCGAGGTGCTGCCACGTCTCCTGCGTGCGGACCGCGGCGGACACGAGGACGAGCTCGGGCACCAGCCCGCTCGCGCGCAGCGCCGCGCCGACGGCTCCCGCCTGGCGCGTGCCGACGGTCGTCAGCCGGCGCAGCTCGTCCGCGACGCCGCCGTGGGGCTCCGCCTTGGCGTGGCGGAGCAGGACGAGCCGGCGGCTGCGGCCCGGCATCTCACTGCCCCATCGCGTGGAAGCCGCCGTCGACGTGCACGATCTCCCCCGTCGTGGCGGGGAACCAGTCGGACAGGAGACCACAGACCGCACGGGCGGTGGGCTCCGGGTCGCTGCTGTCCCAGCCGAGCGGTGCGCGGGCCGCCCAGCCGCCCTCCATCTGCTCGAAGCCGGGGATGTGCGTGGCGGCGGTCGTCTTGATGGGCCCGGCGGAGACGAGGTTGACCCGCACCCCCGCGGGGCCCAGGTCACGCGCCAGGTACCGTGCGGTGGCCTCGAACGCGGCCTTCGCCACACCCATCCAGTCGTAGACCGGCCACGCGTACCGGCCGTCGAAGGTGAGGCCCACGACCGATGCCGGTCGGGCCAGGAGCGGCTGGGCCGCGACGGTGAGCGCCTTCAGCGAGTAGGCGGAGATGTGCACGGCCGTCGCGACGTCGTCCCACTGCGCGTCGAGGAAGTGTCCGCCCATCACGGTCTGCGGGGCGAAGCCGATCGAGTGCACGACGCCGTCGATCCGGTCGGCGTGCTCGCCCAGCCGCTCGGGCAGTGCCGCGAGGTCGTCGGCGGACGTGACGTCCAGCTCGACGACGGGGGCCTGCACCGGCAGGCGCCGGGCGACGACAGAGGTCAACCGCGTCTGGCGGCCGGGCGCGCTGAGCACCACCTCTGCGCCCTCCTGCTGCGCGAGCCGCGCGACGTGGAACGCGATGGAGGTGTCCACGAGGACCCCGGTGACCAGCAGCTTCTTGCCCTCGAGCAGGCCCATGGCGCCGCTCCTCCCCTACGTGTGTCGGTGTGCAGTGCCTGTGCGCCGCAGCGCCGTCCGTCGGTGCCGCCGTGGTCAGTGACCCATGCCCAGCCCGCCGTCCACCGGGATCACGGCGCCGCTGATGTACGCCGCGTCCGGGGACGCGAGGAAGTGCACGACGCCGGCGACCTCGTCCGGCTGGGCGAACCGCGCGGCCGGGATGGCGGCACGGTAGGCCTCCTGACGCTCGGCGGGCAACGCCTGCGTCATCGCCGTGTCGATGAAGCCCGGCGCCACGACGTTGGCCGTGATGCCACGACCGCCGAGCTCGCGGGTGATCGACCGTGCCATGCCGATGAGCCCCGCCTTCGACGCCGAGTAGTTCACCTGGCCCTGGCCGCCGTACATGGCGACGACGGAGGCGATGAGCACGATGCGGCCCCGCCGCTGGCGGATCATGCCCGTGGCCGCCCGGCGCGCGCAGCGGAAGGCACCGGCGAGGTTGATGTCGATGACCGTGTCGAACTCGTCGTCGGTCATCCGCATGAGGAGCTGGTCGCGCGTGATGCCGGCATTGGCGACGAGCACCTCGACGGGGCCGTGCGCGGCCTCGACCTCGGCGAACGCCGCGTCGACGGCTGCCGTGTCCGTGACGTCACCGGCGACGAAGAGCGCGCCGTCGGGCGGGTCGCCACCCATGTCGAGCGAGGCCACCTTGTCGCCGGAGGCCAGGAACCGCTCGGCGATGGCCCGGCCGATGCCACGGTTGCCGCCGGTGATCAGGACGCTACGACCAGTACTGTCCGCCACGCGGGACCTCCTCGTGCTGCCTGGGTGGTTGTCCGGTGCGCGGCGCTGGCGCGGCGCACCGCGACCGACCGTAGCCGACGGGACGGCCGGTCAGCGGTGTGCGCCCGCACAACCGCGCGGCGTCGTTGCTGTGCGCCCCCGCCTAGACTCGTGCGGTGGGTGAGGACCGCGGGGCGGGTGGGCGTGCCGGTGGCACGCCGGCGGCCGTGCGGATCACGACGGCCCCGACGGCCCTCTCCGACGACGTCGCGGCGCGGACCCGCCGGTACCTCGTCCAGATGGGCGTCCGCGTCGTCTGCTTCCTCGGTGCGGTGCTCGTCGACCACTGGACCCGCTGGGTGCTCCTGGCCGGCGCCGTGGTGCTGCCCTACCTCGCGGTGGTGCTCGCGAACGCGGGCCGGGAGCGGCGCACCGACCCCGGCACGTTCCTCGGCGCGACGCCGGCGGCGCTGCCGCCGGGTCCTCACCAGGACCCGTACCCCGGCACGGCCGGCATGGAGCCGGGCGGTGGCCCGGGCACGGCCCCGCACGCGGCAGACTGAGCCCGTGAGCGATCTCGAGTGCAGCGCCCGCGGCTGCCGGGCACCGGCCGCCTGGGGGCTGCGCTGGAACAACCCCCGGCTGCACACGCCCGAGCGCCGGAAGGTCTGGCTCGCGTGCGACGACCACCGTGAGCACCTCGAGGGCTTCCTGGGGGCACGCGGGTTCTGGCGCGACACGGTCCCGGTCGACGAGCTGGACCCGGGGCCCGACGAGTCGTGAGCGCCCCCGACGTCCGGCGGGCCTCCCGGCGACGGGCGGCCGGGGTGATCGCCGTCGCCGTCGTGGTGGCCGCCGGCTGCGTGCTCGCCGGCCTGTGGCAGTGGGGCCGGCACCAGGGCCGCAACGCCGAGGTCGCCCTCGTCGACGCCAACTACGACGCCGCTGTCGTGCCGGTCGACCAGCTGCTCGCCGACGCCCTGGACGCCGACGACGTGTGGCGCCCGGTGACCGTCACCGGGCGCTACGTGGGTTCCGCCGTGCTGCGCAACCGACCGGTCAGCGGGACGCCCGCGGTGCACGCCCTCGGCGTGCTGGAGGTGACGCAGGGACCCCTGGCGGGCCGCCTCCTGGTCGTCGACCGGGGGTGGCTGCCTGCGGCGCAGACCCCACCCGCGCCGCCCGGTGGGACTGTCGAGC
The DNA here is from genome assembly GCA_023460255.1 of Actinomycetes bacterium. GTDB lineage: Bacteria > Actinomycetota > Actinomycetes > Actinomycetales > Cellulomonadaceae > Actinotalea. Next base: position 283 of record JAEWQZ010000251.1, on the reverse strand, counting down.
TCGTCGGCCGGCTACGGGCCGCCGAGGCGCCCTCGGACCGCTCGGCCCCGCCGGGCCAGGTGCGCCGGGTCGACCCCGGACAGGTGGTCGACGTGGCAGGGGCCACCGGCGACCCGCTGCGCGCCTACGTCGCCCTCGCCGAGGAAGGTGGCGGGCCGCCCGCCGCCGTGACACCGCTGCCCCGTCCCGTCGCGGACCTCGGACCGCACCTGTCCTACGCCTTCCAGTGGTGGGTGTTCGCGGTCGGCGCCCTCGTCGGAGCCGTCGTCCTGCTGCGTAGGGA
>JAEWQZ010000250.1 GCA_023460255.1 Actinomycetes bacterium | reverse complement strand
CCACCCTCACGGATGGCGAAGCCGAGGCCCTCCTCCATGGCGATCGGCTGGATCAGCTCGACCGTCATCTCGGTGTTGTCGCCGGGCATGACCATCTCGGTGCCCTCGGGCAGCGTGATGACGCCGGTGACGTCGGTGGTGCGGAAGTAGAACTGCGGACGGTAGTTCGAGTAGAACGGGTTGTGACGGCCGCCCTCGTCCTTGGCCAGGACGTAGACCTGGGCCTCGAAGTTGGTGTGCGGGGTGATGGTCCCCGGCTTCGCCACGACCTGGCCGCGCTCGACCTCCTCGCGCTTGATGCCGCGGAGCAGGAGGCCACAGTTCTCACCGGCCCACGCCTCGTCCATCTGCTTGTGGAACATCTCGATACCGGTGACGACGGTCTTCTGCACCGGCCGGATGCCGAGGATCTCGACCTCGGAGTTGATCGGCAGCTTGCCGCGGTCGACCTTGCCGGTGACGACGGTGCCGCGGCCGGTGATGGTGAAGACGTCCTCGATCGGCATGAGGAACGGCTTGTCCATGTCACGGACGGGCTCGGGGATCGAGTTGTCGACGGCGTCGAGGAGGTCCTCGACCGACTTCGTCCACTCGGGGTCGCCCTCGAGAGCCTTGAGGCCCGAGACCCGGATCACGGGTGCCTCGTCACCGTCGAAGCCCTGGGAGCTGAGCAGCTCACGGACCTCCATCTCGACGAGCTCGAGGATCTCCTCGTCGTCGACCATGTCGGCCTTGTTCAGCGCCACGAGCAGGTAGGGGACGCCGACCTGGCGGGCGAGCAGCACGTGCTCACGCGTCTGGGCCATCGGGCCGTCGGTCGCCGCGACCACCAGGATCGCGCCGTCCATCTGGGCGGCACCGGTGATCATGTTCTTGATGTAGTCCGCGTGACCCGGCGCGTCGACGTGCGCGTAGTGGCGCTTCTCCGTCTGGTACTCGACGTGCGCGATGTTGATCGTGATACCGCGCTGCTTCTCCTCCGGCGCCTTGTCGATCTCGTCGAACGGCGTGAACGGGTTGATCTCGGGGTACTTGTCGTGCAGCACCTTCGAGATCGCGGCGGTCAGCGTCGTCTTGCCGTGGTCGACGTGACCGATCGTCCCGATGTTGACGTGCGGCTTGGTCCGCTCGAACTTGGCCTTAGCCACTTGGGTCCTCCTCGGACTCGGGTAGTTGTCGCATCGGTGCAGGTGCCGGGTGACCCCTGCGGGGCGTGCGGGTCGCTACAGGTTGAGTTGACGGTACTGACGGTTCGACCTGTGGGACTACTCGCCCCGGGTCTTCTTGATGATCTCCTCGGCGACGTTGCGAGGAACCTCGGCATAGCTGTCGAACTGCATCGAGTACACAGCACGACCCTGGGTCTTGGACCGCAGGTCGCCGACGTACCCGAACATCTCGGAGAGCGGCACGAGCGAACGGATCACCTTCACGCCCGTCGCGTCCTCCATCGACTGGATCATGCCCCGGCGGCTGTTGAGGTCGCCGATGACGTCACCCATGTAGTCCTCGGGCGTGCGCACCTCGACCGACATGATCGGCTCGAGCAGCACGGGGTCCGCCTTGCGGACGGCCTCCTTGAGGACCATCGAGCCGGCGATCTTGAACGCCATCTCGGACGAGTCGACCTCGTGGTACTGGCCGTCCGTCAGCGACGCCTTGATGCCGACCAGGGGGAACCCGGCCAGGACGCCGAGCTCCATCGCGGACTGGATGCCGGCGTCCACGCTCGGGATGTACTCCCGCGGCACGCGGCCTCCGGTCACGGCGTTGACGAACTCGTAGAGCTCGCCGGCCGCCGCGTCGAGCGGCTCGAACGTGAGCTGGACCTTCGCGTACTGGCCGGAGCCGCCCGTCTGCTTCTTGTGCGTGTACTCGACCTTCTCCACCTTGCGGCGGATGGTCTCGCGGTAGGCCACCTGCGGCTTGCCGACGTTCGCCTCGACCTTGAACTCGCGGCGCATGCGCTCCACGAGGATGTCGAGGTGGAGCTCGCCCATGCCGCCGATGACGGTCTGGCCGGTCTCCTCGTCGAGCTTGACGCGGAAGGTCGGGTCCTCCTCGGCCAGCTTCTGGATGGCGACGGACAGCTTCTCCTGGTCGCCCTTCGTCTTCGGCTCGATCGCCACGTCGATGACGGGCTCCGGGAAGGTCATCGACTCCAGCACCACCGGGTTCGTCGGGTCGCACAGCGTGTCACCGGTGGTGACGTCCTTCAGGCCGATGAACGCGTAGATGTGGCCGGCAGTGGCCTCCTCGACCGGGTTCTCCTTGTTGGAGTGCATCTGGAAGAGCTTGCCGATGCGCTCCTTCTTGCCCTTGGTGGAGTTCATCACCTGGGCGCCCGTCGGGACCTTGCCCGAGTAGACGCGCACGTACGTGAGCTTGCCGAAGAACGGGTGCGCGGCGACCTTGAACGCCAGGGCCGAGAACGGCTCGCTCGCGGACGCCGACCGGGCGACCACCTTCTCCTCGTCGTTGACCGCGTGGCCCTCGACCGCCGGCACGTCGACGGGCGACGGCAGGTAGTCGATGACGGCGTCGAGCATGGGCTGCACGCCCTTGTTCTTGAACGCCGAGCCGCACAGGACGGGGTAGACCTCGCCGGCGATCGTCAGCTTGCGGATACCCGCCTTGATCTCGTCCTCGGTGAGCTCCTCGCCGCCGAGGTACTTCTCGAGCAGCTCCTCGTCGGCCTCCGCGACCGTCTCCAGGATCTGGTTGCGGTACTCCTCGGCCTTCTCGACGAGGTCGGCGGGGATCTCCTCGATCGTGTAGTCCTCGCCCTTCTGCACGTCGCCGCGCCACGTGAGCGCGCGCCGGTAGATGAGGTCGACGACGCCGACGAACGACGACTCCGAGCCGATCGGGATCTGCAGCGGCAGCGGCTTGGCCTTCAGCCGGCTGACGATCGTGTCCACGGTGAAGAAGAAGTCGGCACCGAGCTTGTCCATCTTGTTGACGAAGCAGATGCGCGGCACGTTGTACTTGTCGGCCTGGCGCCACACCGTCTCGGACTGGGGCTCGACACCCTCCTTGCCGTCGAACACCGCGACGGCACCGTCGAGGACGCGCAGGCTCCGCTCCACCTCGACCGTGAAGTCGACGTGGCCGGGCGTGTCGATGATGTTGATCTGGTTGCCCTGCCAGTAGCAGGTCGTCGCGGCCGACGTGATGGTGATGCCGCGCTCCTGCTCCTGCTCCATCCAGTCCATGGTCGAGGCGCCGTCGTGCGTCTCGCCCATCTTGTAGTTGACCCCGGTGTAGAAGAGGATCCGCTCGGTCGTCGTCGTCTTGCCGGCGTCGATGTGCGCCATGATGCCGATGTTGCGGACCTTCTTGAGGTCGGTGAGCACGTCCAGTGCCACGTGGGAGCCCTTCTCGGGTAGTCGGGTGAGCCGGTCAGGTGCGCGGCGCCGGGGTCACCAGCGGTAGTGCGCGAAGGCCCGGTTCGACTCGGCCATCTTGTGCATGTCCTCGCGACGCTTGACAGCGGCGCCCAGGCCGTTGCTCGCGTCGAGGATCTCGTTCATGAGGCGCTCGGTCATGGTCTTCTCGCGGCGCGCGCGGGAGAAGTCCACGAGCCAGCGCAGCGCCAGCGTGGTCGCCCGCACGGGGCGCACCTCGACCGGCACCTGGTAGGTGGCGCCGCCGACGCGGCGGGAGCGGACCTCGAGCGCGGGGCGGACGTTGTCCAGCGCGCGCTTGAGGATGACGACGGGGTCGGTGCCCGTCTTCTCCCGCGCGCCCTCGAGCGCGCCGTAGACGATCGCCTCGGCCACCGAGCGCTTGCCGTCGAGCAGCACCTTGTTGATGAGCTGGGTGACGATCGGGGAGCCGTAGACCGGGTCGGTGATGAGCGGCCGCTTCGGGGCCGGGCCCTTACGAGGCATCAGCTCTTCTCCTTCTTGGCGCCGTAGCGGCTGCGGGCCTGCTTGCGACCCTTGACACCCTGGGTGTCGAGGGCGCCGCGGACGATCTTGTAGCGCACGCCGGGCAGGTCCTTCACGCGGCCGCCGCGCACGAGCACGATCGAGTGCTCCTGGAGGTTGTGGCCGACGCCGGGGATGTACGCCGTGACCTCGATCTGGCTCGAGAGCTTCACACGCGCCACCTTGCGCAGCGCCGAGTTCGGCTTCTTCGGAGTGGTCGTGTAGACGCGGGTGCACACACCGCGCCGCTGCGGGCTGCCCTTCAGGGCTGGTGTCTTCGAGGACACCGACTTCGTCGCCCGGCCCTTGCGCACGAGCTGCTGGATCGTGGGCACTGCGTCTCGCCTTCTGCTGGTCGTATGGTCGGCCGGGTCCTCGACCCGGTCATGAGGCCCGTCGCCGGACCTGGTGCCTTTCGTCCCGCACCGACCCCCGCGCCCGGGCGTGTCGTCCCCTTCGGACGCGGCGCCGACCGCCAGGATGTTTCTGGACGGTGGGACCGCGCGATCGGTGGATCACCACCCGGCCCCCTCACCGGAGCCCCACCCACGAGGGGCGGCGTCCGACGCGGAGCACGCGCGAGGGCCCGACGGCGCGGGCACAGGGGCCCACGCTACCTGCTGGTCCGAGGGAGCGTCAAAGCGAGGATCGGGTGCGGGCACCAGGGGATCAGGGGCGTCGACGCGCCGGCGAACCGCTCCATCCCACGCACCGCCGCAGACACGTCATGACGCGTCGAAGCGGGCGACGAGATCGGCGTACTCGGACTCCGACGTCGGGACGAGCTCCCCCCACATGGCACCGACCAGAGCCGAGCTCAGGCTCCAGAGCGACCACCGGTCGCCGTAGCGCAGCAGGGTCGCCCCGCTGTACGCGAGCCCCTCCGACGTCTCGTAGAGGATCGCGACCTCGGTCAGCTCGTCGGCGCCGTAGATCGCCGCGCGCGCGACGAACGGGTCGCGGTCCGCGCCCTCACGCAGCGTGGGCTGCAGGGGGTCCACGCTGACGACCTCGAGGCCGGACAGCCGCTCGGGCGCCAGGGCCGCGGCGATGTCCGCCGCCGTCTCCCGATCGTCGAGCACGATGGTGACGCCGTCCTCGAGGTCCGGCGCGGCGACGGTGCGGACGAACGACCGCACCTGCGACGCCGCGTCGCCGCGTCGCAGGTCGGCGTCCACGGCGCGGTAGCCCTCCGAGCTCGCCGGCAGCCAGGTCGCCGGGGTCACGGCCCCGACGTACTCTCCCTCGGCCTCGAACGAGTAGCCGTCGACGGCCGGCGCCAGTGCGAACGCCTCGAGCGCAGCGCCCAGGTCGCCCGCCGCGACGCGATCCGCGAAGTAGCCCACCGCCTCCTCCGGCGTCGCGAACGTGCGCTCGACGCGCGGCCCGGTCGGCGCGCCCGACCTGTCGCCATCGGCCCGCGCCCGTACGAGCGCGCCCGCGCACGCCACGGCCACGACGACGGCGACAGCCGTGATGACCCACGGCAGCGTGGCCCGACGAGATGCCGCCGCGGGCGGGGCGGGGGGTGCCGGCGGTGGAGGCGGCGGGGTCGACGCGGCGGTCGTCATGCTTCCCTCGATCCATCGGGGCTTCCACGGCCGACGCACCGTAGCACCGCGGCGCGTGCCGGGCGGGCGGTTCGGCGCCGGTACCGGGACGCAGAGGAGGGGCTCACCCACGGTGAGCCCCTCCTCGTGCAGCGCGTCCCGACCAGTCCTCGCAAGGGATGCGCACCGCTGTCGTCCTCGGGCGGGCGAGTCGTGACCGCCCGCCCGAGGACGCTCGTCAGCGCAGGTCGCCGAAGTCGATCTCGTCGAGCGGGATCGCCTCGCCGGAGCCCATCCCGAGCGGCGGGAAGTCGATCTCGTCGTACCCGAAGCTCGGGTACAGCTCGGCCTTCGCCTCCTCGGTGGGCTCCACCGCCACGTTGCCGTACCGGGTCAGACCCGTGCCCGCGGGGATGAGCTTGCCGATGATGACGTTCTCCTTCAGGCCCAGCAGGGGGTCGCTGCGACCGCTCATCGCGGCCTCGGTGAGCACCCGCGTGGTCTCCTGGAAGGAGGCCGCCGACAGCCACGAGTCCGTCGCGAGCGACGCCTTCGTGATGCCCATCAGCTCCGGGCGGCCGGAGGCCGGCTGGGCGCTCTCGGCGATCGCTGCGCGGTTGGCGTCCTCGAACCGCCCGCGCTCGGCCAGCTCGCCCGGCAGCAGGTCCGTGTCACCCGAGTCGAGCACCGTCACGCGCCGCAGCATCTGCCGCACGATGACCTCGATGTGCTTGTCGTGGATGTCCACGCCCTGGCTGGAGTAGGCCTCCTGGACCTCGTCCACCAGGTGCTTCTGGGCCGCACGCGGGCCGAGGATCCGCAGGACCTTCTTCGGGTCCACCTTGCCCTGGACCAGCTGCGTGCCGACCTCGACGTGCTGACCGTCGGTGATGAGCAGGCGCGAGCGCTTGCTGATCGGGTAGGCGATCTCCTCGCCGCCGTCGTCCGGGACCAGGACGATCCGGCGCAGCCGGTCGGAGTCGTCGATCGTCACGCGGCCCGAGTACTCCGCGATCGGCGCCTCACCCTTGGGGGTGCGGGCCTCGAAGAGCTCCTGGACGCGCGGCAGACCCTGCGTGATGTCGTCGGCCGAGGCCACACCACCGGTGTGGAACGTCCGCATCGTCAGCTGGGTGCCGGGCTCGCCGATGGACTGCGCGGCGATGATGCCGACCGCCTCGCCGATGTCGACGAGCTTGCCCGTCGCCAGGGACCGGCCGTAGCACTTCGCGCACGTGCCCACCCGCGACTCGCAGGTCAGGACCGAGCGGACCTTGACCTCGGTCACGCCCGCCGCGACGACCCGCTCGATGATGACGTCGCCGACGTCCTCACCGGCCTCGGCGAGCAGCGTGCCGTCGGCACCGACGACATCCGTCGCCAGGGTGCGGGCGTAGATGCTCGTCTCGACGCGGTCGTGCCGGCGCAGGACGCCGTCCGGCCCGGTGGCCGCGACCGGCAGCGTCAGACCCCGCTCGGTGCCGCAGTCGTCCTCGCGCACGATGACGTCCTGCGACACGTCGACGAGGCGCCGCGTCAGGTAGCCCGAGTCGGCGGTCCGCAGGGCGGTGTCCGCCAGGCCCTTCCGCGCACCGTGGCTCGCGATGAAGTACTCGAGGACGGACAGGCCCTCGCGGTAGTTCGACTTGATCGGCCGCGGGATGATCTCGCCCTTCGGGTTGGCCACGAGGCCACGCATGCCGGCGATCTGACGGACCTGCATCCAGTTGCCTCGGGCACCCGAGCTGACCATCCGGAACAGCGGGTTCCCGACCGGGAACGCCTCCTGCATGGCCTTCGCCACGACGTCGGTCGCCTGCGTCCAGACCTCGATGAGCTCCTGGCGCCGCTCGTCGTCGGTGATCAGGCCCTTGTCGTACTGGGCCTGGATCTTCGCCGCACGGCCCTCGTACTCCTCGAGGATGTCCTGCTTGGACTCCGGCGTGGCGACGTCACCGATCGCGATGCTCAGACCGGAGAACGTCGCCCAGTGGAAGCCCGCGTCCTTGAGCGCGTCGAGGCTCGCCGCGACCTCCACCTTCGGGTACCGCTCCGCGAGGTCGTTGACGATGGCGGAGAGACGCTTCTTGTCCGCCACCCCGTTGACGTAGGGGTAGTCGATCGGCAGGAGCTCGTTGAACAGCGCACGGCCGAGCGTCGTCTTCATGATGATCGGGTCGCCCTGCTGCCAGCCCTCCGGGGCCTCGTAGCCCTCGGGCAGCACGACGTCGAGCATCCGCAGGCCGATCTCGGCGTTCAGGTCCAGGGTCCCCTGGTCGAACGCCATGATCGCCTCGGACACCGACCCGAACGACCGGCCGGCACCGACGGCGTCCGCCTTGTCGGCGGTCAGGTGGAACAGGCCGATGATCATGTCCTGGCTGGGCATGGTCACGGGCCGGCCGTCGGACGGCTTGAGGATGTTGTTGCTCGAGAGCATGAGGATGCGGGCCTCCGCTTGCGCCTCGGCGCTCAGCGGCAGGTGCACGGCCATCTGGTCGCCGTCGAAGTCCGCGTTGAACGCGGCGCAGACGAGCGGGTGCAGGTGGATCGCCTTGCCCTCGACGAGCACGGGCTCGAACGCCTGGATGCCCAGGCGGTGCAGCGTCGGTGCGCGGTTGAGCAGCACCGGGTGCTCCGAGATGACCTCCTCCAGCACGTCCCAGACCTGCGGGCGCGCGCGCTCGACCATCCGCTTGGCGGACTTGATGTTCTGCGCGTGGTTGAGGTCGACGAGCCGCTTCATGACGAACGGCTTGAAGAGCTCCAGCGCCATCTGCTTCGGCAGGCCGCACTGGTGCAGCTTGAGCTCGGGTCCGACGACGATGACCGAGCGGCCCGAGTAGTCGACGCGCTTGCCGAGCAGGTTCTGACGGAACCGGCCCTGCTTGCCCTTGAGCATGTCGGAGATCGACTTCAGCGGGCGGTTGCCCGGGCCCGTCACCGGGCGGCCGCGGCGGCCGTTGTCGAACAGCGCGTCGACGGCCTCCTGGAGCATCCGCTTCTCGTTGTTGACGATGATCTCGGGCGCGCCGAGGTCGAGCAGACGCTTGAGCCGGTTGTTCCGGTTGATGACGCGCCGGTACAGGTCGTTGAGGTCGCTCGTCGCGAAGCGGCCGCCGTCGAGCTGCACCATCGGGCGCAGGTCCGGCGGGATGACCGGGACGGCGTCGAGCACCATGGCCTGCGGGCTGTTGTTCGTCGTCAGGAACGCGTTGACGACCTTGAGCCGCTTGAGGGCACGTGTCTTGCGCTGACCCTTGCCGTTCTTGATGATGTCGCGCAGGTTCGCGGCCTCGGCCTCGAGGTCGAACGACTCCAGGCGCTTCTGGATCGCCGCGGCGCCCATCGAGCCCTTGAAGTAGATCCCGTACCTGTCGACCAGCTGCCGGTAGAGCGACTCGTCGCCCTCGAGGTCGGCGACCTTGAGGTTGACGAAGCGGTCCCAGACCAGCTCCAGGCGCTCGAGCTCGGCGTCGGCGCGCTTGCGCAGCTGCGCCATCTCGCGCTCGGCCGAGTCGCGGACCTTGCGCCGCGCGTCGGCCTTGGCCCCCTCGGCCTCCAGCTGTGCGAGGTCCTCCTCGAGCTTGCGCGCCCGAGCGTCGACCTCGACGTCGCGGCGGTTCGAGATCTCCTTCTTCTCCAGGTCGATCTCGTTGCGCAGGTTCGGCAGGTCCTCGGTGCGGCCGTCCTCGTCCACCTCGGTGATCATGTAGGCGGCGAAGTAGATGACCTTCTCGAGGTCCTTCGGCGCCAGGTCGAGCAGGTAGCCGAGCCGCGAAGGCACGCCCTTGAAGAACCAGATGTGCGTGACGGGGGCGGCGAGCTCGATGTGGCCCATCCGCTCACGACGCACCTTCGACCGCGTCACCTCGACGCCGCAGCGCTCGCAGATGATGCCCTTGAAGCGCACGCGCTTGTACTTGCCGCAGTAGCACTCCCAGTCCCGGGTGGGGCCGAAGATCTTCTCGCAGAAGAGCCCGTCCTTCTCCGGCTTGAGGGTGCGGTAGTTGATGGTCTCGGGCTTCTTGACCTCGCCGTGGGACCACGCGCGGATGTCCTCTGCCGTCGCGAGGCCGATGCGCAGCTCGTCGAAGACGTTGACGTCGAGCAAGGTGTCCTACTTCCTTCGAATGATGATCACCGGTAGGCCGGTGGGCCTAGGGCCGGCCCCCGCTCGCCCGCGCCGAGGCGGGCGAGCCGGGACCCGCGAGGTCAGATCTCCTCGATGCTCGAGGCGTTGGGCCGACGGGACAGGTCGATGCCGAGCTCCTCGGCAGCGCGGTACACCTCGTCGTCGGACTCCTTCATGTCGATCGCCATGCCGTCGGAGGAGAGCACCTCCACGTTCAGGCAGAGCGACTGCATCTCCTTCAGGAGCACCTTGAACGACTCCGGGATGCCCGAGTCCGGGATGTTCTCGCCCTTGACGATGGCCTCGTACACCTTCACCCGGCCGGGCACGTCGTCCGACTTGATGGTGAGCAGCTCCTGCAGGGTGTAGGCGGCGCCGTAGGCCTCCAGGGCCCACACCTCCATCTCCCCGAAGCGCTGGCCGCCGAACTGCGCCTTACCGCCGAGCGGCTGCTGCGTGATCATCGAGTACGGGCCCGTGGACCGTGCGTGGATCTTGTCGTCCACGAGGTGGTGCAGCTTGAGGATGTACATGTAGCCGACAGCCACCGCCTCCGGGAACGGCTCGCCGGAGCGGCCGTCGAAGAGGAACGCCTTGCCGTTCGCGCCGACCATGCGGTCGCCGTCGCGGTTCGGGTGCGTGACGCCGAGCAGGCCCGTCAGGACCGACTCCGGCACACCGTCGAACACGGGCGTCGCGACCGGGGTGCCCGCCTCGCTCGACCGCGCCCGGGCCGGCACGTCGCCGAGCCACGCCGGCTTGCCCTCGACGTCGGCGACGTCCCAGCCCTGCTTGGCCACCCAGCCCAGGTGGGTCTCCAGGACCTGGCCGACGTTCATCCGGCCGGGGACGCCGAGCGGGTTGAGCACGATGTCCACGGCGGTGCCGTCCGGCAGGAACGGCATGTCCTCGACGGGGAGGATCTTGGCGATGACGCCCTTGTTGCCGTGCCGGCCCGCGAGCTTGTCGCCGTCGGTGATCTTGCGGCGCTGGGCGATGTAGACCCGGACCAGCTCGTTCACACCGGCGGGCAGCTCGTCGCCGTCCTCCCGGTTGAACGTGCGCACCTCGATGACCGTGCCCGACTCGCCGTGCGGCACCTTGAGGGACGTGTCGCGCACCTCGCGCGCCTTCTCGCCGAAGATCGCACGGAGGAGGCGCTCCTCGGGGGTCAGCTCGGTCTCGCCCTTCGGGGTGACCTTGCCGACGAGGATGTCGCCCGCCGCGACCTCGGCGCCGATCCGCACGATGCCGCGCTCGTCGAGGTCCGCGAGGACCTCCTCGGAGACGTTCGGGATGTCCCGGGTGATCTCCTCCGGGCCCAGCTTGGTGTCGCGCGCGTCGACCTCGTGCTCCTCGATGTGGATCGAGGAGAGGACGTCGTCCTGCACGAGACGCTGGGACAGGATGATCGCGTCCTCGTAGTTGTGGCCCTCCCACGACATGAACGCCACGAGGAGGTTGCGGCCGAGCGCGAGCTCGCCGCCGTCGGTCGCCGGGCCGTCGGCCAGCACGGAGCCGACCTCGACGCGGTCGCCCTCGTCGACGATGACGCGCTGGTTGTACGAGGTGCCCTGGTTGGACCGGCGGAACTTCGCGATCCGGTAGGTGCTCGTCGTCGCGTCGTCGTTCGCGACGACGACGAGGTCGGCGGAGACCTCCGTGACGACGCCGGGCTTGCTCGCCACGACGACGTCGCCGGCGTCCACGGCCGCGCGCCGCTCCATGCCCGTCCCGACGAGCGGGGCCTCGGCGCGGACCAGCGGCACGGCCTGGCGCTGCATGTTCGCGCCCATGAGGGCGCGGTTGGCGTCGTCGTGCTCGAGGAACGGGATCATCGCGGTCGCGACCGACACCATCTGGCGCGGCGAGACGTCCATGTAGTCGACCTGGTCGCCCGGGACGATCTCGACCTCGCCGCCCTTGGTGCGCACGAGGACGCGGTCCTCGGCGAAGTGGCCCTTCTCGGTGAGCGGGGCGTTCGCCTGGGCGATGACGTAGTTGTCCTCGTCGTCGGCCGTG
>JAEWQZ010000249.1 GCA_023460255.1 Actinomycetes bacterium | reverse complement strand
GTACGGCCGACGCCCCGGTCGCGGCCTTCGCGCCCGACGGCGACGTCGTCGCGCTCCTCGCCGACGAGCCGGGCGGACGGGCGCGGCCGGTCCTCGTCCTGCGTCCGGCCTGAACCGGCCGTGGCGGACGGCGCACGACGCGCGACGTGGCAGGCTAGGCGCGTGCACCGCTGGTTCGACCTCGCCGAGGTCCCGCAGGGCTTCGGCCCCTCGGTCGTGACGATCGGCAACTTCGACGGCGTGCACCGCGGTCACCGGGCGGTCCTGGGACGGATGGTCGCGGACGCGCGTGCGGTGGGCGGGGCGGCCGTGGCCGTCACGTTCGACCCGCACCCCGCGCAGGTGCACCGGCCCGACGCCGCCCCGGACCTCATCACCGGCCTCGCGGACCGCCTCGACCTGCTCGCGCAGACGGGCCTGGACGCGGTGCTCGTCGTCACGTACACCCTCGAGTTCGCCTCGGCGACGCCCGAGGAGTTCGTGCGCCGCTACCTGGTCGAGGCGCTGGGCGCGACGACCGTCGTCATCGGCCGGGACGTGCGGTTCGGGCGGGGCAACCAGGGCGACCTCGGCACGATGGTCGGGCTGGGGGAGCGGTACGGCTTCCGCGTCGAGGTCATCGAGGACGTGCACGGGGGCCGCGACCCGGAGCGCCGCTGGTCGTCCACCTGGGTCCGCGAGCTGCTCTCCGACGGCGACGTGGCCGCGGCCGCGGAGGTCCTCGGCCGCCCGCACCGGCTGCGCGGGGAGGTCGTGCACGGCGACGCGCGCGGGCGCACGCTCGGCTTCCCGACGGCGAACCTCGGCCGGGTCGAGGGCTTCGTTCCGGCCGACGGCGTGTACGCGGGCTGGATGAGCCGGCCCGGACGCCCGGGCGACGCGCCGGACGGGTACCTCCCGGTCGCCATCTCCATCGGCACGAACCCGACGTTCGACGGGTGGGACCGCCGCGTCGAGGCGCACGTGCCCGACCGGACCGACCTGGAGCTCTACGGCGAGGAGGTCGTCCTCGAGCTCGTCGAGCGGCTGCGGCCGACGCTCCGGTTCGACTCGGTCGACGCGCTCGTCGACCAGATGCACGACGACGTCGCGGCCACGCGTGACCTGCTCGGGCGCGGTCCGCTCGTGTTGGGCGGGTCGTCCGACCACTGATACGCTTTGGGCGCCGTGTGATCGGCCGCGGATCCCAGTGCCCGGGTGGATGTGCCCCGGTGCGCCGCGCAACGAGTACCCCAAGGAGAGCCTGTGCCCCTCGACGCCGCCACCAAGCAGCGCATCATGGCCGAGTACGCCACCGGTCCGAACGACACCGGCTCCCCGGAGGTCCAGATCGCGATGCTGACGCAGCGCATCAAGGACCTCACCGAGCACCTCAAGGAGCACAAGCACGACCACCACAGCCGTCGTGGTCTGCTCCTCCTCGTCGGCCAGCGGCGTCGCCTCCTCGGCTACCTGCAGAAGGTCGACATCAACCGCTACCGAAGCCTCATCGAGCGCCTCGGTCTGCGTCGCTGAACGTCCCGAGCCAGCCCGGGCCCGCCAGGGCCCGGGCTGGCTCGGTGTCAGGCGCCGGGAACCCGGCGCGACCCACAACTCCATCCAGACCACTCCCGGTCCGTCGTCCGGTCCTCGGTAGTGGCTCGCGGAACCCCGGCACGCCGGGCACGTCCGCGGACCTCGATCGAAGACCGCCACGCGTGCCCGGGCCTTCGCAGAAGGAGGGCATCCCGTGGAGGGACCCGTGATCCAGTCCGCCGAAGCCGTCATCGACAACGGCCGCTTCGGCACCCGCACCGTCCGGTTCGAGACCGGCCGCCTGGCGCGCCAGGCCGCCGGTGCCGTCGTCGCCTACCTCGACAGCGACACGACGCTGCTGTCGACGACGACCGCCGGCCGCTCGCCGCGCGACCAGTTCGACTTCTTCCCGCTGACCGTCGACGTCGAGGAGCGGCAGTACGCCGTCGGGAAGATCCCCGGCTCGTTCTTCCGCCGCGAGGGCCGGCCCTCGACCGAGGCGATCCTCGCCTGCCGTCTCATCGACCGCCCGCTGCGCCCCCTGTTCGTCAAGGGTCTGCGCAACGAGGTCCAGGTCGTCGTGACGGTCCTCTCGCTGCACCCCGAGGACGCGTACGACGTCCTCGCGATCAACGCCGCCTCGATCTCCACGCAGATCTCCGGCCTGCCGTTCTCCGGCCCGGTCGCGGGCGTGCGCATCGCGCTCGTCGAGGACCAGTGGGTCGCGTTCCCGCGGTACGAGGAGCGGGCGCGGGCGACGTTCGACATGGTCGTCGCCGGCCGCGTCGTCGGTGACGACGTCGCGATCGCGATGATCGAGGCGGAGGCGCCCGAGGGCGCGTGGAACCTCATCCAGGCCGGCGCGACCGCGCCGTCCGAGCAGGTCGTCGCCGACGGGCTCGAGGCCGCCAAGCCGTTCATCCGCGCGCTGTGCGACGCGCAGTCCGCCCTGGCGGCGGCCGCCGCCAAGGAGACGCAGGAGTTCCCCCTCTTCCCGGACTACCAGCCGGACGTCTACGAGACGGTCGAGGCCGTCGCCGAGGCGCGCCTGGGTGAGGCCCTGACGATCGCCGACAAGCAGACGCGCGAGAGCCGCCTCGACGAGATCAAGGAGGAGGTGCGCGCCGAGCTCGCCGAGCAGTACGAGGGGCGGGAGAAGGAGATCTCCGCAGCGGTGCGCGCGGTGACCAAGAAGGTCATCCGGCGCCGGATCCTCACCGACGGCTTCCGCATCGACGGCCGCGGCCTGCGGGACATCCGCAGCCTGTCCGCCGAGGTGGACATCCTGGCGCGCACGCACGGCTCGGCCCTGTTCGAGCGCGGCGAGACCCAGATCATGGGCGTCACCACCCTCAACATGCTGCGCATGGAGCAGATGCTCGACACGCTCTCCCCGGAGACGCGCAAGCGCTACATGCACAACTACAACTTCCCGCCCTACTCGACGGGTGAGACGGGCCGAGTCGGGTCGCCGAAGCGACGCGAGATCGGCCACGGCGCGCTCGCGGAGCGGGCCCTCATCCCCGTCCTGCCGAGCCGGGAGGAGTTCCCCTACGCCATCCGGCAGGTCTCCGAGGCGCTGGGCTCCAACGGCTCGACCTCGATGGGCTCGGTCTGCGCGTCGACGCTCTCGCTCCTCAACGCCGGCGTCCCGCTGCGTGCGCCCGTCGCCGGCATCGCCATGGGTCTCGTGTCCGACACGGTCGACGGCGAGACCCGCTACGCGGCCCTGACCGACATCCTCGGCGCCGAGGACGCCTTCGGCGACATGGACTTCAAGGTCGCCGGCACGCGGGAGTTCGTCACGGCGATCCAGCTCGACACGAAGCTCGACGGCATCCCCGCCGACGTCCTGGCCGGCGCGCTGACGCAGGCCAAGGAGGCGCGCCTGCACATCCTCGACGTCATGGCCGAGGCCATCGACGGCCCGGACGAGATGAGCCCGTACGCGCCGCGGATCATCACGGTGAAGGTCCCCGTCGACAAGATCGGCGAGGTCATCGGCCCCAAGGGCAAGATGATCAACCAGATCCAGGACGAGACCGGTGCCGACCTCACCATCGAGGACGACGGCACCGTCTACATCGGCGCGGTCGACGGCCCGTCCGCCGAGGCGGCCCGGGCGATGGTCAACGCCATCGCCAACCCGACGATGCCCGAGATCGGCGAGCGGTACGTCGGGACGGTCGTCAAGACGACGACGTTCGGCGCGTTCGTCTCCCTGACCCCCGGCAAGGACGGGCTGCTGCACATCTCGCAGATCCGTCGCCTCGTCGGCGGCAAGCGGGTGGAGAACGTCGAGGACGTTCTCGGCGTGGGCCAGAAGGTCCAGGTCGAGATCGCCGAGATCGACCCGCGCGGCAAGCTCTCGCTGCACGCGGTCGTGGAGGAGGAGAAGCCCGCCGAGGGCGAGTCCGCCGGCGAGCCGTCCGACGACTGATGCCCCTGGGTCTCCCACTCGTCGTGCCCGGTGAGCCGGGCGCAGAGCTGACCGCCGAGCAGGACGGCGGCGCCATCGTGCGCCGGTCCGTCCTGCCCGGCGGGATCCGGGTGCTCACCGAGCACATGCCCGGCCTGCGCTCGGCCACCGTCGGCGCCTGGGTGGGGGTCGGCTCGCGCGACGAGCGCGACGGCCACCACGGGTCGACGCACTTCCTGGAGCACCTGCTCTTCAAGGGCACGGCCCGGCGCACGGCGATGGAGATCGCCGAGGCGTTCGACGTCGTCGGCGGCGAGGCCAACGCGGCCACCGGCAAGGAGCACACCTGCTACTACGCGCGGGTGCGCGACGTCGACGTGCCGATGGCCGTCGACGTGATCATCGACATGGTGACCTCGGCGTCCCTCGACCCGCGCGAGCTCGAGGTCGAGCGCGGGGTCATCCTCGAAGAGCTCGCGATGAACGACGACGACCCGTCGGACGTCGCCCACGAGCAGTTCGCGGCGGCGGTCCTCGGCGGGCACCCGCTCGGCCGGCCGATCGGCGGCACGCCCGCGACGATCCGTGCCGTGCCCCGCCAGGCCGTGTGGGACCACTACCGCGAGCACTACCGCCCGGCCACCCTCGTGGTGACGGCCGCCGGCGGGGTCGACCACGAGGCACTGTGCGCCCAGGTGCTGGCCGCGGTCGCCGACGGCGGCTGGGACCTGGCCCCCGACGGCCGCCCCGCGGATCGACGCGCCACGGTGCCCGCCCGGCTGGCCGACGAGGGTGCGGAGCTGACGGTGCACCGCGCCACCGAGCAGGCCAACGTCATCCTCGGCGGTGCCTGCCTGGCGGCCGGCGACGACCGGCGGTTCGCCCTGTCAGTGCTGACGACGGTCCTGGGCGGCGGGATGTCCTCCCGCCTGTTCCAGGAGATCCGGGAGAAGCGCGGGCTCGCCTACTCGGTGTACGCGTTCTCCTCGGGGCATGCCGACACCGGCATCCTCGGGCTCTACGCGGGCTGCGCGCCGTCGAAGGTCGACGAGGTCGTCGAGCTCCTGGTCGGGGAGTGGGAGCGGCTCGCCGCGGACGGCATCACGCCCGCCGAGCACCAGCGCGCACTCGGGCAGATGTCCGGTGGGCTCGTCCTCGGCCTGGAGGACACGGGCTCGCGGATGACCCGGCTCGGCAAGGCCGAGCTCGTGCACGGGGAGCTGATGAGCCAGGCCGAGTCGCTGGCGCGCATCCAGGCGGTCACGGCCGAGGACGTACGAGCCCTCGCAGCCGACCTGGCGGCGCTGCCGCGCTCAGAGGTCCGCGTCGGCCCCTTCGCGGGCTGACGGCGGGGTCGGCCCCGTCGCCGCCTCGGCGCCGCCGGACGGCCCGGGTGCCACCGGCGGCACGGGTGTCACCAGCATCGCGTCCAGACGCGTGGCCAGCGGTCGCCAGGACCAGGCGACGAGCGTCGCGGCGGTGGCGATGGCCGGCACGAGCAGGAGCACGTCCGGCCCACCGTCGAACCACCACTCGACCCATGGCACGGCCACCGCGACCGACGTGAGGGCGAGCGGGGCGATGGACCACAGCCGCCCCGAGCAGACCGCTGCGGTCAGCACGAGCGCGAATGCGGCCACGGGCGTCACGAGCCCGTCGGCATCGCTGAGGCTCAGGACGCTCCGGTCGGTGAGGGCCGTCGCCGTGGCACCGACCAGGGCGAGCGCGACGAGGCCCGTCCGCGTGGCGGTGCCGGCGGCGCCGAGCGTCGCGGGTGCGGGAGGAGCGGCAGGACGCGCCCGCATGCCCGTGCGCGCTGCGACGGCGCACGCGAGGGCCAGGAGCAGCGGAAGGACGCGGGACGGGTGCAGGAGCGGGACGTCGGGTGAGTCGGCGGCCCAGTCGTACGGCTGCACCGGACCGGGCCACGCCAGCGTCGGTGAGTCGGGCGGCAGCGAGGCCCCGGCGACCCATGCCGTGAGCAGCACGGCGGCCGTCGCGGCGGGAAGCCAGGGCCGCGCCGCGCCGCGCGTCGCGGCCCAGAGCAGGAGCAGCGCAGGCAGCGCCACGGTGCCGGTCCACTCCGCCGCGACCATCGACGCCTCGGCGAAAGAGGGGGCGGGGAGCTCGACGCCGACGTCGGACGCCGCCCGGGTGTACGCGACGACGTCGGCGTGGACCAGGAGCGCCCCGGCCAGGACGAGGGCGGCGAGGACGCCTGCGGCCGTGCGGAGGTCGGCCAGAGGGCGGGGCATGGCGCTGCTATCGGCATCGGCGCCCGGCCGCTCAAGGTGACGGTGCCGACGCGCCGATAGAGTGGCTGCCGTGACGCAGGCGATCGGGGTCGCGGTGCTGGGCGCCGCGGGGCGCATGGGCGCAACGGTGTGCGCTGCGGTGGAGGCCGCCCCGGACCTCGAGCTCGTGGCGCGGCTCGACGCCGGCGACGACGTCCGGGCGGCCGCCGACGCAGGTGCCCAGGTCGCCGTCGACTTCACCGTCCCGGCGGTGACCGAGGCCAACGTGCACGCCCTCGTCGATCTCGGCGTGCACGCGGTCGTCGGCACCACCGGATGGGACGAGCCGGCGCTCACCCGCGTCCGGGACCACCTCGGGGTCAGCCCCTGGGTCGGCGTCCTCGTCGCGCCGAACTTCGCCCTCGGCGCCGTCCTGACCATGGTGTTCGCCGCTCGTGCGGCCCGCTGGTTCGAGTCGGCCGAGGTCGTGGAGATGCACCACCCCGACAAGGTCGACGCCCCGTCGGGCACCGCGCGGCACACGGCCGAGGCGATCGCCGCGGCCCGTCGCGCAGGCGGGCGCGGACGCAGCCCGGACGCCACGACCGACGAGCTCGAGGGTGCCCGCGGCGCCGTCGTCGACGGCGTGCACGTGCACGCCGTCCGGCTGCGGGGGCTCGTCGCCCACCAGGAGGTGCTCCTCGGCAACCCCGGCGAGCTCCTGACGATCCGCCACGACTCCCTCGACCGGGCCTCCTTCATGCCGGGCGTGCTGCACGCCGTGCGGACGGTCCCGAAGCGGCCGGGGCTGACCGTCGGGCTCGAGCACTACCTCGACCTCGGGTGAGCGCACCCACCCGGCGCCGGGTGCCGCCCGCGCTCGCAGGCGCCGTCGCACTCTCGGCCCTCCTCGTGCTGTACGTGGTCGTGGCCGGCCGGGCGGGCGTCGCGCTCGTCGCCACAGGGGAGCCGCTCGCGGTCGGGATGGGCGCCGCGGTGCTCGTGCTCCCGCTGCTCGGCCTGTGGCTGCTGGCCCGGGAGTGGTGGCTCGCGATCGAGGTCCAGCGGATGGCCGACGAGCTCGCCGCGTCCGGTGGGCTGCCGGTCGACGACCTGCCCCGGCGGCCCAGCGGCCGGGTCGACAGGGCCGCCGCGGACGCGGCCTTCGGGCCGGCCCGCGCAGCGGTCGAGGCAGCGCCCGAGGACTGGGGCGCGTGGTTCAGGCT
>JAEWQZ010000248.1 GCA_023460255.1 Actinomycetes bacterium | reverse complement strand
GCGCGTCGTGGGTCGGCATGGGCGCCGGCCTCGTGGCGCGGCGACTGCGGGGCCCGGCCGAGGTCGCGGTCCTGGCGGCGTACGGGGCGCTCGCGTCCCTCGCCTTCGGGCTCCTCATGAGCCTGTCCTTCTGGCCGTTCCAGCTGGGGGCGGGGACGGGCCTGTCGTTCGTGCCGGGCGCGCCGCTCGGCGAGAACCTGCACCGCTTCGCCCTCTTCTGGCTCGCCACCTCGCTCGGGTGGGACGTCGGGCGGGCGGTCACGACCGCCGTCGGGCTCCTGGTGGTCGGTCCCGCGGTGCTCCGCGTGCTGCGCCGGACGTCCGCCCTGGCACGGTTCGAGCCCGTTCCGGCACCGTCACCACCCGGCTCCGCGGCACCCTCGCCGCCGGCCCCCACGGCGTCGTCCGGAGCGACACGCCGAGGGTCCGGTCGACCCTGACCGGCTCGGCCGCAGCCGCTGTCCCGCTCACCTGCGGTTTCGCGGCGGCCGGGTGAACGAACCAACATCTTCCGCGAAACCATGTCGGCGGCACTACATATAGTGGTCACACGCCTGTAAGTTGGTCGGTCTAGGCGCCGCCGCCTCCGCCTCGCGGAACGGCGACGGCGCCCGGGACACGACCGGCCCCAGCGGGCCACGACGATCCTGGGAAAGGGAACGAGATGACGGAGACCTCGGCCACCGGCCGGTCCGCACGGGGCGCAGGGGCGTCCAAGGGTCGCCCGGCCGGCCTGACCGTGCAGCGCGTGTTCACCACCGCGGGGACGCACCCGTACGACGAGGTCGAGTGGGAACGTCGCGACGTCGCCCAGACCAACTGGAAGTCCGGCGAGACGATCTTCGAGCAGAAGGGCGTGGAGTTCCCCGCCACCTGGTCGATGAACGCCACGACCATCGTGACGACCAAGTACTTCCGGGGAGCCGTGGGGACCCCGGCCCGCGAGTGGAGCCTCAAGCAGCTCATCGACCGTGTCGTCCTCACGTACGTCAAGGCCGGCCGCGAGTTCGGCTACTTCGCCACCGAGGACGACGCGACGGTCTTCGAGCACGAGCTGACGTGGATGCTGCTCCACCAGGTCTTCAGCTTCAACTCCCCCGTCTGGTTCAACGTCGGGACGCCGTCGCCGCAGCAGGTCAGCGCCTGCTTCATCCTCTCCGTGGACGACACGATGGACTCGATCCTTAACTGGTACCGCGAGGAGGGGATGATCTTCAAGGGTGGTTCCGGGGCCGGCCTGAACCTCTCGCGCATCCGCTCGTCCAAGGAGCTCCTCTCCTCCGGCGGCACCGCCTCCGGCCCGATCTCCTTCATGCGCGGCGCCGACGCCTCGGCAGGCACCATCAAGTCCGGCGGCGCCACGCGGCGCGCGGCCAAGATGGTCGTCCTCGACGTCGACCACCCGGACATCGCCGAGTTCATCGAGACCAAGGCGCGCGAGGAGGACAAGATCCGCGCGCTGCGTGAGGCCGGGTTCGACATGGACCTCGGTGGCCGCGACATCGTCTCCGTGCAGTACCAGAACGCGAACAACTCGGTCCGGGTGACCGACGAGTTCATGCAGGCGGTCGAGGACGGCCGGACGTTCGGGCTCCGCGCGCGGTCGACGGGCGAGGTCATCGACACCGTCGACGCGCAGGAGCTCTTCCGGTCCATCGCGCAGGCGGCGTGGGAGTGCGCCGACCCCGGGCTGCAGTACGACTCGACGATCAACGACTGGCACACCAGCCCCGAGGCCGGCCGGATTACCGCGTCCAACCCGTGCAGCGAGTACATGCACCTGGACAACTCCTCCTGCAACCTGGCCTCCCTCAACCTCATGACGTTCCTGCGCGACGACGACACGTTCGACGTCGAGCGCTTCGAGCGGGCCGTGGAGCTCGTCATCACGGCGATGGACATCTCGATCTGCTTCGCGGACTTCCCGACCGAGGCGATCGGCGTCACCACGCGCGCCTACCGGCAGCTGGGCATCGGCTACGCCAATCTCGGCGCGCTGCTCATGGCGACCGGCCACGGCTACGACTCGGAGGGCGGGCGGGCGTTGGCCGCCGCCATCACCTCGCTCATGACGGGGACGGCGTACAAGCGCTCCGCGGAGCTCGCAGGCGTCGTCGGCCCCTACGAGGGCTACGCCCGCAACGCCGCTGCGCACAAGCGCGTCATGCGCAAGCACGCAGCGGCGAACGACGACATCCGCACCCTCGGGGCGATGGACGCCGAGGTGCACGCCGCTGCGACGCGCGTCTGGGCCGACGGGAACCGGATCGGCGAGCGACAGGGCTGGCGCAACGCCCAGGCCTCGGTGCTCGCCCCCACCGGGACCATCGGCTTCATGATGGACTGCGACACGACAGGCATCGAGCCGGACTTCTCGCTGGTGAAGTTCAAGAAGCTCGTCGGCGGCGGCTCGATGCAGATCGTCAACCAGACGATCCCTCGCGCGCTGCGCCGCATGGGCTACGCCGAGGAGACCATCGAGGCCATCGTCGAACACATCGCGGAGAACGGGCACGTCATCGACGCTCCCGGGCTGCGCCCGGAGCACTACGAGGTGTTCGACTGCGCGATCGGAGAGCGGGCCATCTCGCCGCTGGGCCACGTGCGGATGATGGCGGCCGTGCAGCCGTTCATCTCCGGCGCCATCTCCAAGACCGTCAACATGCCGGAGTCGGCGACGGTCGAGGAGATCGAGGAGATCTACTTCAAGGCCTGGAAGATGGGCATCAAGGCCCTCGCGATCTACCGGGACAACTGCAAGGTGGGTCAGCCGCTGTCGGACGGCAAGGCCAAGCCCGCCGCACAGGCACCCCAGGCGCCGGAGGCCCAGGTCGCCGCCGCGCCGGCCAGGGCGACTCGCAAGCGCCTCCCCCGCCAGCGTGAGTCCCGGACGACCTCGTTCACCGTGGGCGGCGCCGACGGCTACATCACCGCTGGCTCCTACCCGGGCGACGGCCTCGGCGAGGTCTTCCTCAAGCTCGGGAAGCAGGGCTCCACGCTGGCCGGCGTCATGGACGCCTTCTCGATCGCGATCTCGGTGGCGCTGCAGTACGGCGTGCCGCTCGAGACGTACGTGGAGAAGTTCACGAACATGCGCTTCGAGCCGGCGGGCATGACCGACGACCCGGACATCCGGATGGCGCAGTCGATGATGGACTACATCTTCCGGCGCCTGGCGCTCGACTACCTGCCCTTCGAGACGCGCTCGGCGCTCGGCATCTTCTCGGCGGCCGAGCGGGCACGGCACCTCCAGACCGGCTCGTACGCCGCCACCGAGGACCTCGACGAGCCGGACCAGGGCGGCGTGCCGACGGCGACCGTCGCGCCGGCGGCGGCGGGGCCGGCCGCCCCGGCGACGACGCGCCCGACGGGGACCGACACGGGGACGGCACACTCTTCGGCCGAGCTCATCGAGCTGAAGCTCGGTCGCACCGCTGACGCGCCGCTGTGCCTGTCCTGCGGGATCAAGATGCGTCCCTCGGGATCGTGCTACGTCTGCGAGGGGTGCGGCTCCACCTCCGGCTGCAGCAGATCGTCTGCTCGTCCGACGGCGCTCCGCGGCGAGGTGCGACGGCGGGCCCGGTCCTGCGGGACCGGGCCCGCCGTCGTACGCCGGGCCGGGCCCCGCCCGGCGCCGAAGGTGCGGACGATCACGGGCGAAGCCGACGGCAGCGGCGAGTCGGGGCGTCGCGGGACTGACCGGACGCCGAACCGATCCCCCGTGGCCCATGGCCGGACGACGACGCGTTCGCGTGCACCCGAATGGAGGTACCGCAGCGAAATCACCCGACGACCTGCTCAGGGGCAGGTCACGCACGACCGACACCTCCGGCAAGGCCGACGCCCAACCGGGGCAGGCGTGACGTCGTGGGGACCGCATGGACGACCGCGAGCAGCCGCTCACGCGGCGCGCGCTGCACCGTACGCCCCGCCGGACGGAACGCGCCCACGTGGCTCCGCGGCGCTCGGCCACCGTCCTCCCCCTCGCGCTCTCCCTCGTCGTCTCGGCCGCGCGTCCGACGCGGTCCCGCCGGGCGCATCGTCACGGGCGCACGGGCGCGCCGCTCCTCCTGTCCCG
>JAEWQZ010000247.1 GCA_023460255.1 Actinomycetes bacterium | reverse complement strand
CGCGGGACGCCGCGGACTCCACCTGCACGCGCATGAAGAACAGCCCGCTCATCTGGTCGCCGAACTGCTGCGACTCGGTGATGTTGCCCCCGTGCTCGGCCAGCAGCCCGGAGACGGCGTGCACGATCCCGGGCCGGTCCGGGCAGGACAGGCTCAGCACCCAGTGGGTGGGGTCGGGGGAGGCGGGTCGGTGCAGGTCGCTGCGGTTGTCCACGAGGGCCGAGAGTAGTCGTGTCGACGCGGGACCCGGTGGTCGACGGGGGATCTGGTGAAACGCTTCGTGCTCTGCCTGACGTGCGGACCTCCCACCTAGCCTCGCCGCGGGTCGTCGAAGGGCGACTCGCCACCCGAACGCGAGGAGAACCCCATGACGTCCGCCCGTCCTGCTCCGCCGGCACGGGCCGCGGTCGCGGCACTGGCCACCCTGGCCTCCGCGGCCATGGTCGCCATCGGCGCGCTGGTCAGCCCGCTCGTGGCGCCCGCCGGCGCCGCGTCACCGTCCGTCGTCATCGAGAGCGACTTCGAATCGGGCACCGACGGGTGGGAGCCGCGCGGCGCGGCGAGCGTCGCCACGACGTCCGCGGGGGCCCGCGGCGCCGGCAGCCTGCTGGTCACCGACCGCGTCGACCCGTGGGACGGTGCGCTGTACCCCGTGACCGACCTGTTCGAGCCCGGCACGACGTACACCGTCGCCCTGTGGCTGCGTCTGCCGGACGGCGCCGGCTCGGCCGACCTGCGCGTGTCCGTCCAGCGTGACCTCGACGGGGAGCCGTCGTACGAGACGGTCGCCACGGTCGCGAACGTCTCGAGCCAGTGGAAGCAGGTGACGGCGACCTACACGGCCGGTCTGTTCGACACCGCATCGCTGTACGTCGAGTCCGTGTCCGCGCCCGTCGACGTCATGGTCGACGACGTCCTGGTCACGGGCGTGCGGTACACGCCCGACCTCGCCGTGACGCCCGTTCACGAGGCCGTGTCCGTGCCGTTCGGCATCGCGGTCGAGCCGCAGGACGTCCTCGGCGGCCGTGGCGACCTGCTCGCGCACCACGCCGAGCAGATCACGCCCGGCAACCAGATGAAGCCGGAGTCGATCCAGCCCGTCGAGGGCACGTTCACCTTCGCCGCCGCCGACGGCCTGGTCGACTGGGCGCTCGAGCACGACATGCGCGTCTACGGCCACACGCTGCTGTGGCACCAGCAGACGCCGGCCTGGTTCTTCGAGCGCGACGGCTCGTCCTTGACGACGTCGTCCGCCGACCGGGCGCTGCTGCGCGAGCGCCTGCGCACGCACATCGAGGCGATCGCCGACCACTACCGCGACGAGTACGGCGAGTACGGCACGCCGGGCAACCCGATCTTCGCCTTCGACGTCGTCAACGAGGTCATCGACGAGAACCAGTCCGACGGCCTGCGCCGCAGCGAGTGGTACCGCATCCTCGGCGAGTCGTACATCTCCGACGCCTTCCGCTACGCACGTGACGCGTTCGGCCCCGAGGTGCTGCTGTTCATCAACGACTACAACTCGGAGTACCCGAACAAGCGTGCGCCGTACCTGCGCCTCGTGCAGGACCTGCTCGCCGACGGCGTGCCGGTCGACGGCGTCGGACACCAGCTGCACGTCGAGGTGGGCCGCTCGATCGACATGGCCGAGGACACCATCGAGGCGTTCGAGGCGCTGCCGGTGCGGCAGGCGATCACGGAGTTCGACGCCTCCACCTACCGCCACGAGGGCGAGTCGTGGGCCACGCCGCCCGACGACCGGCTGATCGAGCAGGGCTACTACTACCGCGACATGTTCGCGATGTTCGCCGAGCACGCGTCGTCGTTGGAGTCGGTCACGGTGTGGGGCCTCGAGGACTCCCGCACGTGGCTGCGTGCAGGTGCCGCGCCGCTGCTGTTCGACGGCGCGCTGCAGGTCAAGCCCGCGTACTGGGGCGTCGTCGACCCGTCGCAGATCGGCGTGACGCCCACGCCGACGCCCACGCCGACACCGACGGATGAGCCGACGGAGGAGCCGGAGGAACCGGAGGACCCGGAGGACCCCACCGAGCCGCCGGCCGCCGGCTGCGCCGTCGCCTACGTGACGCACGACTGGAACACCGGCTTCACCGCGAACGTCCGCGTGACGAACACCGGTGCCACCCTGCTGCCCGCCTGGACCCTGAGGTTCTCGTTCCCGGCCGGCCAGACGGTGGCGCAGGGTTGGTCGGCGACCTGGTCGCAGTCGGGTCCGGTCGTCACGGCCACGAACGCCGCCTGGAACGGTGTGCTCGCGCCGGGCGCGTCCGTCGACATCGGCTTCAACGGCAACCACTCGGGCAGCAATCCCCGCCCGACCGGGTTCGCGCTCAACGGCGTCACCTGCACCGCGAGCTGATCGTCTCCCCGACGGACCCGTCCGGCTGCGGCCGGACGGGTCCGTCGGGGAGCGTGGGTGTCGGTCAGCCGCGTGTGCCGACGAGCTCGCGTGGCGCGTCGTCGCTCGCGGAGCCGGCCCGCCCAGGGGACCCGTCGCCGTCCGGCACGGGCGTGTCCGCCTCGTCGAGCCCGAGCCGCGCGTGCAGCCGCGCCAGCGGTGCCGGCAGCCACCAGTTCGCCCGGCCGAGGAGGCGCATCGTGGCGGGCACGAGCAACGCCCGGACGACCGTCGCGTCGAGTGCCACGGCGAAGGCCAGGCCGAGCCCGATGAGCTTGAGGAACGTGATGCCGCTGGTCACCATCGCGACGAGCACGACGACCAGGAGCAGCGCTGCGGACGTGATGGTGCGTCCGGACCTCTGGAGGCCCGCGGCGATCGCCGTCGCGTCGTCGGCGCCGTGCAGGCGCTCCTCACGGATGCGGCTGAGCAGGAACAGCTCGTAGTCCATGGCGAGCCCCAGCGCGATCAGGCCGATGAGGACGAGGTTCGCCGCCTCCACCCGTCCCGCGTCGGTGAAGCCGAGCGGGCCGGCCAGCTGCCCCTGGACGAAGCCCCAGCTCACCACGCCGACGGTCGCCCCCAGCGAGAGGGCGTTCATCAGCACCGCCTTGAGCGGGAGCACGACCGAGCCGAGCGCGGCGAAGAGCAGCACCATCGTGACGCCCGCGACGAACAGCAGGGTCCAGGGCAGCACGCGGGTGATCGCCGCGGCCGCGTCGATGCCCGCCGTCGCGGAGCCGCCCACGAGCAGCTGCGTGCCGGCCAGGTCGGCGTCCCGCAGGGCGCGGACGAGGTCGCGGGTCGCGGGGGCCTCGCTGCCACCCGGCGTGGTCACGGCGACGTGCGTCACCCCGTCGGCCTGCCCGACGACGTCCACCGACCCGGCGCCGGGCAGGTCCGCCAGGGACGCCACGAACGCGGCGAGGTCCGACGGGGCGGGGTCGCCCTTCACCACCACGTCGACGGTGGTCGCGGCGGCACGCGGGAACTGCTCGGCGAAGGCCTCCGCATCCTGCCGCGCGGTCGACGACGTCGGCAGGTCGCGCACGTCGGTCTCGCCGGCGACGAGGCCGAGCGCGGGCAGCGTGAGCGCGCCGAGG
>JAEWQZ010000246.1 GCA_023460255.1 Actinomycetes bacterium | reverse complement strand
GTTCGCGGGGTCCGCGAGCCGGCCCGCAGGTCGGCCCGCAGGGCGCGGATGACCGCCGGACCCTCAACTCCCCGCCCGCTCGGCCGATCGGGAACGTGACGGGCCCACGGACGGGCCCACGCCAGTCAGCCAGGGATGGGACCAGCCGTGATCGTCGTGACGCGCCTCGCCGGACAGCAGTTCGCGGTGAACCCTGACCTCATCCAGCGCATCGAGACGACGCCGGACACGATCCTCACGCTCATCGACGGCACGAAGTACGTCATCGCCGAGTCCCTCGACGAGGTGACCGACCGGATCATCACGTACCGCGCCAGCGTCGTCGCCCGCACGATGGTCCTCGCCGAGGAGGGCCAGGCGACCGGCGACTCCACCGTCGCCGCCGTCACGCAGCTGCGCCCGTCCGCGCAGCGCGCGGCGCTGGCCCCCGTGCCGGAGGTGGACGACTGATGGACCCGGCAAGCCTCGGCGGGATCGCCTTCGCCTTCTCGATGGTGCTGCTGAGCATCTTCCTCGAGGGCTCCAGCCCGATGTCCGTGATCATGCCGGCGCCGATGATCCTCGTCATCGGCGGCACCCTCGGCGCGGGCCTGGCCTCGGGCACGCTCAAGGACGCGACCCGGGCGTTCAGCTCGCTCAAGCACTGGATGGCCTTCAAGAAGCCGGACCCCGACGGGACGGTGCAGACCATCGTCGGCCTCGCCGACAAGGCCCGGCGCGAGGGCCTGCTGTCGCTGGAGGACGCGGCGCGCGGCGTCGAGGACGAGTTCCTCAAGGGCGGTCTGCAGGCCGCGATCGACGGCACCGACCCCGACGACCTGCGCGCCATGCTCGAGGACCGCATCACGAGCAAGCGCGCCCAGGACAAGACGTCGGCGAAGTACTTCACGAACATGGGCGGCTACGCGCCGACCATCGGCATCATCGGCACCGTCGTCTCCCTCGTGCACGTGCTGGAGAACCTCAGCGAGCCGTCCGAGATCGGCCACATGATCGCCGGCGCGTTCGTCGCCACCCTGTGGGGCCTGCTGACCGCCAACCTGCTGTGGCTGCCGATCGGCGCGCGCATCGCGCGGTGCTCCGACATCGAGGCCCAGCACATGGAGCTCGCCGTCGAGGGCCTGCTGGCGATCCAGGCCGGGGCGAACCCGCGGCTCGTCGGGCAGCGGCTGCGCAGCCTCCTGCCGCCCGGGGAGAGCAAGGAGAAGGCGGCGTGAGCGCCGGGCACGGCTCCGGGGGTCACGGCGGGCGTCCGCGCCGCCGCAAGGCCCACCAGGAGGAGGAGCACGAGAACCACGAGCGGTGGGCCGTCAGCTACGCGGACATGATGACGGTGCTCGTCGGCCTGTTCATCGTCCTGTACTCGATCAGCCAGGTGGACCAGGCCAAGTTCGAGGAGCTGCGCCAGTCGCTCGCGGTCGGCTTCGGGCACCGTGCGCCGTCGGTCATCGAGGGCAGCAACGGCGCGCTGACGGGCGTGGAGGCCGTCGAGGTCACCCCGGACCTGTCGGCGGACGTCGGCGCGGACACGTCGCCGGTGATGCCCAGCCCGGAGACCGACGGCCTGACGGAGGCGGAGCGCAACCTCGTCGCCGCGCAGGTCGAGCTCGACCGGCTCGAGGAGATCGCCGGGCAGGTGTCCACGGCGCTCGCCGGCCAGGGCCTGGGCGACCGGGTCCGCTACCGGATCACCGAGCGCGGCCTGGTCATCGGCATGGTGGCCGACGACGTGTTCTTCACGCCCGACGCGGCCACGCTCACCGCGACGGCGCTGCGCGTCATCGACACGGTGACCCCGGTGCTGAGGTCCACGGGCAACGAGCTGTCCGTCGAGGGGCACGCGAACACGCTGCCCTCCCTGAACTACCCGACGAACTGGGAGCTGTCCGCCGACCGCGCGACGCAGGTGCTGCGCCGCATGGTCGAGGTCGGCGGCGTCCCGGCGAAGGGGATCGTGGCCGCCGGGTTCGGCGACGCCCGCCCGCTCGACGACCCGACGGCGGACCCGATCGAGGCGAACCGGCGCGTGGACGTCGTGCTGCTCAGCGGCGTGCCCGAGGAGATCCGCCAGCTGCTCCCGCAGCTCGCGGCGGGCCGGGGGCTGTGATGAGCGACCGAGGACGAGAGGTGGCGTGATGAGCCAGCTGACCGAGCAGCGCGTGGTGGCCAGCAAGCCGAAGATCGGCGCGCGCCCGACGGTGCCCACCGTCCTGCCCGACGCCGACACCGAGACCCCGAAGAAGAAGGGCGGGCGGAAGAAGCTCCTCGTCCTCCTCCTCGTGCTCGCGCTCGGGGGCGGGGCGGCCTACTGGTTCCTGCTCCGGCCGGGGCCCGACGACGCCGGCGCGGCCGTCGCGGAGGAGCCCGCCCCGGAGCCGGGCGACGTGCTCGTGGTCGAGGCGATCAGCCTCAACCTGGCCGACGGGCACTACCTGCGGATCGGGGTCGGCCTCCAGCTGACGGCCGACGTCGCCG
The DNA here is from genome assembly GCA_023460255.1 of Actinomycetes bacterium. Classification (GTDB taxonomy): domain Bacteria; phylum Actinomycetota; class Actinomycetes; order Actinomycetales; family Cellulomonadaceae; genus Actinotalea. The sequence continues at coordinate 1,473 of JAEWQZ010000246.1, read as the reverse complement.
AGGAGCCCGACACCGCGCGGGCGCTCGACCTCGTCGTCACCACCTTCTCCGGACGGGAGGTCGCGGAGGTCACCAGCCCGGAGGGCCGCGAGGCCCTGCGCGGCGAGCTCGTCGACAGGCTCACCGAGGCGTACGAGGGCGAGGTGATGGACGTCTACTTCACGGACTACGTGACCCAATAGGAGTGGGTCCGCCGGCGAGAGCCGGCCGCCTCGGTGCCATGGAGGGCACCCCCGCCGTCGACCGACGGACGCGTCACCCGAGTGCACCAGCAGCCACCTGCGCGCCCGCCCCTCGTTTCCCTCATCGATCCCGCGCGCCTGCCGATGGGCAGCACGTGACAGTCGCAGACCTCCAGGCGCCGAAGCGGCGCAAGCGGTCGGGCGTCCCCGAGACCTACGACTTCCGGCGCCCGATGACGCTCGCCCGCGAGCACGGCCGGGTGCTGGAGATGGCCTTCGAGACCTACGCCCGGCAGTGGGGCACGCAGCTGACCTCGCGCCTGCGGGTGGTCTCCTCCGTCACCCTCGACTCCGTCGAGATGCAGTCCTACGACGAGTACGTCGGCGCCCTGCCCCCCATGACGACGATGGTGCTGTGCGGCGTCGAGCCGGGGCGCTCGACGGGCGTCCTCCAGCTGCCGACGGACGTCACGATGACGTGGATCGACCACGTGCTGGGCGGCCCCGGTGTGCCCCTGGACGTCGAGCGCGAGCTGACCGAGATCGAGTGGCACCTCATGCGCGAGCTGCTCCAGCACGCGCTGCGCGACCTGTCCTACGCGTTCGCCGCCGTCTGCCCGCTCGACGTGACGGTCCGGTCCGTGCAGTACAACCCGCAGTTCGTGCAGGCGGTCGCGGCGTCGGAGCCGGTCATCGTGGCGACCTTCGCGCTGCACGTCGCCGAGCGGGAGTCCACCGCGACGCTGATGATCCCGGCCGACGCCCTGCTCGCGGCCCTCCGCGACGGCGAGGCCCCGGACAGCCGCACGCCCGAGGAGCTCGCCGCCCACCGCACGGCGCTCGCGCTCGTCACCGAGCAGGTGCTCGGCGTGCCCGTCGAGGTCGCCGTCCGGTTCGCGCCCCTGTCCGTCGGGGCCGACGTCGTCGCCGCCCTCGAGCCCGGCACCGTCATCCCGCTGCGGCACCGCGCGGACGCGCCCCTGACCGTCGCCGTCGGGGACGTCCCGCTCGCCACCGCCGCCATCGGGTCCAGCGGGACCCGACTCGCCTGCCTCGTCGTCACCTCGGAGGAATGATGGCCGTCACCACCGCCCACGCGAGCGACACCGCCGTCGCGCAGTCCGCCGCGCGCGAGCTCGCGCGCCTGCTGCCCTCGGCCGTCCCGCTGGTGCCCGTCGCGTACGACCCGGCGCAGGCACCGGCCCCGGGTGCCGAGGCGGTTCGGGCGTCGTTCGTCGGCGCGACCAGTGCCGAGCTGATCGTCGTCGCGGACGCCGCCGTCGCGCAGGTG
>JAEWQZ010000245.1 GCA_023460255.1 Actinomycetes bacterium | reverse complement strand
CGGGGTTCCTGCTCGAGCGGGTGGTGGAGCCGACCTGGCCACGGGGGCACGCGCGCGTCTGGGGCGGCTGGGGTCCCGAGCGCGGCGCGCTCCTGCCCGGCACGGCGATCTTCGTCTGTCGCCTCCCCTGACGGCGGGTGCGGTGGGCGGCGCTCCGTCCGCCCACCGCACCCTCAGCTCAGTGGTTGACCGTGGCCTTCTCGGAACCCGCTCCGGTGAGCGAGCGAACCTCCATCTGCGCGAACTTCTCGAGGTCCGGCCTCTCCTTGCTCAGCACGGTGCCCACGACCCCCAGGAGGAAGCCGAGCGGGATCGAGATGATGCCGGGGTTGGACAGCGGGACGACTGCGAAGTCCACCGCGGTGTCCCGGATCATCGACAGGCTGTCCCTGTCGCGGGATCGCGCACGTACTCCCGGCTCATGGGGCCTCTTTCCCTCGCCCCCGATCAGTGACCGGCGTCGTGCCAGCTGCTGCCCGTGCCGACCGAGACGTCGAGCGGGACGGCGAGGTCCCCGGCCGCGCCCATCTCTCGCCGCACGAGCGCCTCGACGGCGTCGCGCTCCCCCGGGGCCACCTCGAGCACGAGCTCGTCGTGCACCTGCAGCAGCAGGCGGGAGCGTAGGCCCGCCTCGCCCAGGCCGCGGTGCACCCCGAGCATCGCCACCTTGATCAGATCGGCTGCGCTGCCCTGGATCGGAGCGTTGAGCGCCATCCGCTCGGCCATCTCCCGGCGTTGCCGGTTGTCGCTCGTGAGGTCCGGCAGGTAGCGCCGCCGACCGAGGATCGTCGCGGTGTACCCGGTGCGACGAGCCTCGTCCACGACGCCCGCAAGGTAGTCGCGGACCCCGCCGAAGCGTGCGAAGTAGTCGTCCATGAGCGCGTTTGCCTCACCCACGGCGATGTTCAGCTGCTTGGACAAGCCGAAGGAAGACAGGCCGTAGGCCAAGCCGTAGGACATTGCCTTGATCTTGGAGCGCATCGCAGCGGTCACCTCGTCCGTCGGCACGCCGAAGACCCGGGAACCGACGTAGCGGTGCAGGTCCTCCCCCGATCGGAACGCCTCGATGAGACCCTCGTCTCCCGACAGGTGGGCCATGATCCGCATCTCGATCTGGCTGTAGTCCGCGGTCAGGAGCGACTCGTAGCCGGGCCCCACGACGAACGCCCGGCGGATCCGGCGACCTTCCTCGGTTCGGATGGGGATGTTCTGCAGGTTCGGGTCCGTCGACGAGATCCGGCCGGTCGCCGCGATGGTCTGCAGGTACGTCGTGTGGATCCGCCCGTCGTCGGCCACCGAGCGCAGGAGACCCTCGACCGTCTGCCGGAGCCGGGAGGCGTCCCGGTGCGCGAGCAGGTGGGCGAGGAACGGGTGCTGCGTGCGCTCGAAGAGATCCGCCAACGCCGCCGCGTCGGTCGTGTAGCCGGTCTTGATCCGCTTGGTCTTCGGCATGCCGAGCTCGTCGAACAGCACCTCCTGGAGCTGCTTCGGCGAGCCGAGGTTCACCTCACGGCCGATCACCGCGAAGGCCTCGGTGGCCGCGTCGGCGACGACCCCCGCGAACGACCGTTCGAGCGCGGTGAGCTCCGCCACGTCGACCGCGACGCCGGTGCCCTCCATCTCCGCGAGCACGCCGACCAGCGGGAGCTCGACGTCACGCAGCAGGTCGCCGGCCTCCCGGTCCGCCAGCGCGGCGTCCAGGACCTGTGTCAGGTCGCTCACCGCGGCGGCCCGGACGGCCCCCCGCCGGGCCACGCCCCCGCCACCGTCGAGGTCCAGGTCCAGCGCGCCCTGCGCGGCGTCGTCGTCGCCTCCCTCGGTGCGAAGCTCCCGGCGCAGGTGGCGCACGGTGAGGTCGGCGAGGTCGAAGCTGCGCTGGTCGGGGTGGCACAGGTAGGCCGCGAGCAGCGTGTCGAACACGACGCCGGCCAGCTCCAGGCCGCGGCCCCGCAACGCGTGCGACGCGTCCTTGGCGCCGTGCACCGCCTTCGGCGCCGCCGGGTCGGCGAGCCACGCCGCGAGAGCGACCTCGTCCGCCGGGTCGAGCTCGGTCAGGTCGAGCGCCACCGCGTGGTCCGCTCCGTCCGCCACGGCCAGCGCCCAGGCGTCGCCACGCCCGGGCGTCGCGCGTCCCGTGACCTCCACCGCGAGGAGCCGTCCCGGCCGGGCGTCGAGCCACGCACCGAGCGTGCCGGGAGCCGGGCTGAGCACGTCGAGCCGGAAGCCCTCGGCCTCCCCCGCGTCCTCCGGGACCATGGCGAGGAGGCGCTCCCGCAGGACGCGGAACTCCAGCGCGTCGAAGACCCGGTGCATCGCCTCCCGGTCCCACGGCTGGGCAGCGAGGTCCGCCACGTCGACCGGCAGCTCGAGGTCGACGACCGCCGCGTTCAGCCCCCGGTTGATCCGCACCTGGTCGAGGTGCGCGCGCAGGTTCTCCCCCGCCTTGCCCGGCACCTGGTCGGCCGCGGCGAGCACCCCCTCGAGCCCGCCGTACGCGGTGATCCACTTCGCCGCCGTCTTGGGCCCGACGCCGGGGATGCCCGGCAGGTTGTCGCTCGTCTCCCCGACCAGGGCCGCGAGATCCGGGTACCGCTCGGGCGGCACGCCGTACTTCTCCACCACGGCGTCGGGGGTGAACCGGACGAGGTCGGAGACGCCCTTGCGCGGGTACAGGACGGTCACCGACTCGCTCACCAGCTGGAACGCGTCCCGGTCGCCCGTGCAGACCAGCACGTCGAGGCCGGCGGCGACGGCCCGCCCGGTCAGGGTGGCGATGACGTCGTCCGCCTCGTACTGCGGCTTCTCGACCGTCGGGATCCGCAGCGTCGCCAGGATCTCCTTGATCAGCGGGACCTGTCCGGCGAAGTCCGGCGGCGTGACGTCCCGCGTCGCCTTGTAGGCCGGGTACTGCTCGGTCCGGAAGGTGGTGCGCCCGGCGTCGAAGGCCACCCCGACGTGCGTCGGCCGCTCGTCGCGAAGGAGGTTCGCCAGCATCGACGTGAAGCCGTACACCGCGTTGGTGGGTGTGCCCGTCGTCGTGGAGAAGTTCTCCACGGGCAGCGCGAAGAACGCGCGGTAGGCCATCGAGTGGCCGTCGACGAGCAGGAGCACGGGCCGGGGTCGCGCGGCGTCGGTCACGCGTGCCAACCTACCCGCCATGGCAGACACCTCCGCCCCGCCCGAGCAGGGCCGTCCCGACGGCGCCACACCCGACGGCGCCACACCCGACGGGCTGCTCGCCGTCCTGCGCGCGGCGGCTCGGGGGACGCTCGTGGAGCGGATGGGGATCGAGCTGCTCGAGGCGGGGCCGGACCGCGTCGTCGGGACCATGCCGGTCGCCGGCAACACGCAGCCGTACGGCCTGCTGCACGGCGGGGCGTCGGTCGTGCTCGCCGAGTCGCTGGGGTCCTTCGCGGCGGCGCTGCATGCCGGCCCGGACCGTCAGGCGGTCGGTATCGAGGTCAGCGCGAGCCACCACCGCCCCGTGCGCGGCGGCGTGGTCACGGGTGTGGCGACTGCCGTCCACCTGGGCACGACGACCGCGACCTACGAGGTGGTGGTGGAGGACTCCAGCTCGCGACGCGTCTGCACCGCGCGGTTGACGTGCCTGCTGATCACCCCACGGGACGGCCAGATCGAGGCCGGGACTCCCTCGCCGCGCGACTGACGCCGCCGCGCGATCACCTCGTCGACGCCCCGGCCCGCGACCCGGCGGGCGCTCTCGGCGGCGAGCCGACGGTTCAGGGCCGCCGCGGCGATCACCCGGTGCGACGCCGCGGGGGCGAAGCCCAGACGGACGAAGAAGCGCTGGACACCGCGGGCACCGGGGATGGGCGCCGCGTAGACGTTCTCCGCACCGGCGGCCAGCGCGAGCTCGACGGCTGCCTGCATCAGTGCGTGACCGACCCCCCGACGGCGGTGCCGGGGCTCGACGTAGACCACCTCCACCGTGAGGTTCACCTCGTCGGTGAACACGTTGGGGCCGATGAGCCGCCCGAGGAGCAGCCCCACGGCCCGGCCGTCCGCCCGGGCCGTGAGCACCGTCGCACCGGGCATCGCCGTCAGCGCGCCGACGTGCCGCGCGATCGTCCCGGCGTCACCGCTGCACACCTGCGCGCCGGCCCACGTCTCCTCGCGTGCGCGCGCGCAGAGCTCGACCACGCCCTCGACGTCCTCGGGTCGGACCGCACCCACCTCGATGCCCGAGCGCACGCGACCTCCTCCGCCCGGCCGGGCGCGAGGCGCCGGAGGGACGACCGGGACATCTGTCGGAACGATAACGTCCCGCGGCGGGAGGCGGAACCCGTCAGGTCGCCGTCAGGAACCGCCGCCGACCTGCTCGATCACGGCGTCCGCGACCTCGCGCATCGTGAGGCGGCGGTCCATGGACGTCTTCTGGATCCACCGGAACGCGTCGGGCTCGGTCAGGCCCATCTTCGTCATCAGCAAGCCCTTGGCCCGGTCCACGCGCTTGCGCGTCTCGAACCGCTCAGCCATGTCCGCGACCTCGGCCTCGAGGGCGGTGATCTGCGCGTACCGCGAGATCGCGATCTCGACGGCGGGCAGCAGGTCCGCCGGCGAGAACGGCTTGACCACGTAGGCCATCGCCCCGGCGTCGCGGGCGCGCTCGACGAGCTCCGTCTGCGAGAACGCGGTCAGCAGCACGACCGGGGCGGCGTGCTCCTTGCCGATGCGCTCCGCCGCGGTGATGCCGTCCATCACCGGCATCTTCACGTCCATCACGACCACGTCGGGCCTGAGCTCGGTGGCCAGGCGCACCGCCGTCTCGCCGTCGCCCGCCTCGCCGACGACGTCGAAGCCCGCCTCGCGGAGCGTCTCGACGACGTCCATCCTGATGAGGGCCTCGTCCTCGGCGACCACGGCACGGCGCGGGGTCCGCCCCGACCCGGCGGCCGGGGCGAGGGCGTCGGCAGGCGTCGGCTCCGCGTCGTCGGTGGCCCTGGCGTCGTTCTCCGTCACGCGCGATAGCCTAGTGGGGACCCCGGATCGGTCGGTACAGCGTCCACGACGGCGCCGTGGCAGGTCCGGCGCCCCGGTAGCCCAACTGGCAGAGGCGTTCGGCTCAAACCCGATCCAGTGCGGGTTCGAATCCCGCCCGGGGCACCCCTGCCCGCTCGACCCCTCGTTTGCCCCGCGCGACCAGCGGTGCGAGCGTGGAGCCGACCGGAGACAGGGAGACTCACGTGATCGCACGGACCGCCGACGCCGTCGTCGTGGGCGCCGGGCCGAACGGCCTCGTCGCGGCCATCGCCCTCGCGGACGCCGGCTGGGACGTGCTGCTCGTCGAGGCCGCCGACGAGGTGGGCGGCGCGGTGCGCACGGCCGAGGTGACGGCTCCCGGCTTCCGGACCGACCTGTTCAGCGCGTTCTACCCGCTCGCCGCCGCCTCCCCCGTCGTCCGGGACCTCGACCTCGGGTCCCACGGCCTCGCGTGGTGCCGCGCGCCCGCCGTGCTGGCGCACGCCCTCGACGACGGCCGGGCAGCGGTGCTCGAGACGGACCCGTCCGCCACGGCAGCGGCGCTCGACGCCGCGGCACCGGGTGACGGCGCCGCGTGGCTGGACCTCGTGGACGGCTGGCAGCGGGTGCGCGACGAGGTCCTCTCGGCCCTGTTCCGCCCGTTCCCGCCGCTGGCGGCGCTCGTCCGGCTGCTGCGTCGCGCAGGGGTCCGCGGGAGCCTCGACCTCGCGCGCCTGGCGGTGCTCCCCGTCCGCCGGCTGGGGGCGGAGACCTTCCGCGGGGACGGCGCCCCGCTCCTGCTCACGGGCAACGCCATGCACTCCGACGTGCCGCCGGACGCCGCGGGCAGCGGCGTGCTGGGCTGGCTCCTGACCATGCTCGGCCAGGACGTCGGCTTCCCCGTGCCGCGGGGCGGCGCGGGCAGCCTCGCCGATGCGCTCGCCCGCCGCTTCGTGGCCGCCGGAGGCGAGATCCTCCCGGGCACGCGCGTCAGCGC
>JAEWQZ010000244.1 GCA_023460255.1 Actinomycetes bacterium | reverse complement strand
GCGTGTCGCCGCACAACGCTCCACACAAGGGTGTGTGGGTGTGTGGGTGTGTGGGTGTGCGGGTGTGCGGGTGAGGGGCGGGGATCCGGGTCGGTCCGCCGATGGCCCAGGATGGGGGCATGCCCCGCGCCACCCTCGACAAGCAGCCGCACGAGGTCGCTGCGATGTTCGACGCCGTCGCCCGCCGCTACGACCTGACCAACGACGTGCTCTCGCTCGGCCAGGACCGCCTCTGGCGCAGGCGCACCGTCGCCGCCGTCGACCCGCAGCCGGGGGAGACGGTGCTCGACCTCGCCGCCGGCACCGGCACGTCCAGCGCCCCGTTCCGCGACGCGGGCGCGCGCGTCGTGCCCTGCGACTTCTCGCTCGGCATGCTCGCGGCCGGCAAGTCGCGCCGCCCGGACCTGCCGTTCGTCGCGGGGGACGCGCTGCGCCTGCCCTTCGCCGACGCCTCCTTCGACGCCGTGACCATCTCGTTCGGCCTGCGCAACGTCGCGCACACGCAGGACGCCCTCGCCGAGCTGTGGCGGGTGACCCGGCCCGGGGGGCGGGTCGTCGTCTGCGAGTTCTCCACCCCGACGTGGCTCCCGTTCCGCACCCTCTACACGGAGTACCTCGTCCGGGCGCTGCCCGCGGTCGCGCGGGTGGTGTCGTCCGACCCCGAGTCCTACGTCTACCTGGCCGACTCGATCCGCGCCTGGCCCGACCAGCGGGGCCTCGGCCGGCTGATGCGCGCGGCCGGCTGGGACGACGTCGCGTACCGCAACCTCTCGGGCGGGATCGTCGCGCTGCACCGCGGGTGGCGTCCCGCGGCGTGACGCGCGCGACCCCGCCCAGAGCGGAACCCTCGGAGTGGAACGTTCTGCTGGCATGTCGTTCCACTGTCACGCTCCCACCCCGCAGATCGTTCCACTCTGGGGAGGCGGGGCCTTGGGAGGCGCGGGGGCCGGTGCGTCGGCGGGCCTTGGCAGGTGCGGGGGCCGGTGCGTCGGCGGGGCCCGGGGAGGCGCGGGGCCCGGGGAGGTGCGGGCCTGGGGTCGGCGGGCCTGGCGCCGGACCTTTGCCACGTTCGCTCCGCCGTCGACGGCCGTGCGTACCCACCCCTCACCCGCGGATAGACTGACGCGGACGTTCGTGAAGGGCTTCACAAGGACCGACGGCGAGGTGGGCGTGGCGACGAGTGTCGAGCGGCACGACGACGCCGACGTCGTCGTGGTCGGCGCGGGACCCGCCGGCTCCTCCGCGGCGTACTGGCTCGCCACCGCCGGGCTCGACGTCGTCGTGCTCGAGAAGAGCGCCTTCCCCCGCGACAAGGTCTGCGGCGACGGCCTCACCCCGCGGGCCGTCCGCGAGCTCGTCGCGATGGGCGTCCCGCTGCGGGCCGAGGACGGCTGGATCCGCAACAAGGGCCTGCGGGTGTACGGCGGCGGCCACCGCCTCGAGATCCCGTGGCCCCAGCTCGACTCGTTCCCCGACTTCGGCCTGGCCCGCCCGCGCCGCGACTTCGACGCCGTCCTCGCCGCGCACGCGCGCGCCGCGGGCGCGAAGATCCTCGAGCGCACGGCCGTCACCGGTCCCCTCGTGCACGACCGGACGGGCCGCGTCGTCGGCGTCACCGCCCGCCCCGTGGACGACGACGGCCGCCGTGCGGGCGACGAGGTCACCTACCGGGCCCCGGTGGTCATCGCGGCCGACGGCGTCTCGGCGCGGCTCGCCCTGGCCCTCGGCATCGAGAAGAACCAGCGCCGGCCGATGGGCGTGGCCGTGCGGACCTACTTCGCCACCCCGATGCACGACGACGAGTGGATGGAGTCCCACCTGGAGCTGTGGGACGGCCCCGCCGGACGCTCGAACCTCCTGCCGGGGTACGGCTGGATCTTCCCGCTCGGCGACGGCACCGCCAACGTCGGGCTCGGCAGCGTCAGCTCCACCGCGTCGGCGACCAAGGTGGACTACAAGGCGATGCTCGCCCGGTGGGTCGCGAACGCGCCCGAGCACTGGCAGTTCGACGCCGACGCCCCCCTCGCGCCGGTGCGCGGCGCCGCGCTGCCGATGGCGTTCAACCGCAAGCCGCTGTACTCGCGCGGGGTGCTGCTCGTCGGCGACTCCGGCGGCATGGTCTCCCCGTTCAACGGCGAGGGCATCGCGTACGCGATGCAGGCCGCCCGACGCGCCGCGGAGGTCGTCGTGCAGGCGCACGCCCGCCGCACCCCCGCCGCGCGGGACGCCGCGCTCGCCGGGTACGCCCGCGTGATGGCCGACGAGCTGGGCGGCTACTACACGCTCGGACGGGTCTTCGTGAAGCTGATCGAGCAGCCCGCGATCATGCACCTGTGCACGCGGTACGGTCTCCCACGACCGGCCTTGATGCGGCTGGTCATGAAGCTCCTGGCAGACGTCTACGAGCCACGCGGTGGCCAGGCCTCCGACCGCCTGATCGCCACCCTCGCCCGGATTGCGCCGGCCGCATGACCCGACCACACTCGGCGGAGGCCACACCGCCACCTGACGCCCGTGCGGCGGCCCCGCGGCCGCCCCGACCCGGCTGGAGGGCCCGATGACCAACCCGTACGTGCCGATCCTGGTGCTGATGGGGATCGCGGCGGTCCTGGCCCTCGGCGGCGTCGGCGCGAGCGCGATCCTCGGCCCCAAGCGCTACAACCGCGCCAAGCTCGAGGCCTACGAGTGCGGCATCGACCCGACCCCGCACGCGGTCGGCCACGGCCGGTTCCCGGTGAAGTACTACCTCGTCGCGATGAGCTTCATCATCTTCGACATCGAGGTCGTGTTCATGTACCCGTGGGCCGTGGGCTTCCGCGAGCTGGCCATCCACGGCGTCGTGGCGATGATCGCCTTCATCGCGCTCATCACCGTCCCCTTCGTCTACGAGTGGCGCAAGGGCGGCTTCGAGTGGGACTGATCCGACAGGGACCGACGCGCGCAGGCACGACGCCGGCGAGCACGTCGCACGGCACGACCACCACCCGGGAAGGAGGAGCGCGATGGGCATCGAGGAGGCACCGTCCGGCTTCCTGCTGACCAGCGTCGAGAAGTTCACGGGGCTGGTCCGCAAGGCGTCGATGTGGCCGGTCACGTTCGGGCTCGCGTGCTGCGCCATCGAGATGATGGCGACCGGCACCTCGCGCTTCGACATCTCCCGCTTCGGCATGGAGGTCTTCCGCGCGTCGCCGCGCCAGGCCGACCTGATGATCGTGGCCGGACGGGTCAGCCAGAAGATGGCGCCGGTGGTGCGGCAGGTCTACGACCAGATGTCCGAGCCCAAGTGGGTGCTGTCGATGGGCGTGTGCGCCTCGTCCGGCGGCATGTTCAACAACTACGCGCTGGTGCAGGGCGTGGACCACATCGTGCCGGTGGACATCTACCTGCCGGGCTGCCCCCCGCGCCCGGAGATGCTGCTCAACGCGATCCTCGCGCTGCACGAGCAGGTCCGTCACGCCCCCCTCGGCGTGAACCGCGAGGCTGCGGCCCGCGCCGCCGAGGAGGCCGCGCTGGCCGTGACGCCCACCTCCGAGATGAAGGGGCTGCTCCGATGAGCGACGCCGACGCGCGGGACGCGGCAGCGGCCGCGAAGGCGGGCGTGCAGGCGGTCGGCACCCCGGCGCCGGACACCCCGCAGACCACGTCGGAGGCTGCGCACGAGGCGGGCGCGGCGAACCTGCCCGGCGACGCGGCCCTGGAGCCCGCCGGGCGGACCCCGCTCGACGTCGTCGACGTGCGGCGCGGCATGTTCGGCGCGCAGGACACCGGCGACACCTCCGGCTTCGGCGGCCTCGTGCGGACGATCGCGATGCCGCAGCCCAGCGAGCGGCCGTACGGCGGCTGGTTCGACGAGGTCGTGGACATCCTCGCGGAGGTCCTGGCCGAGCAGGGCGTCGCCTTCGACGACGCCGTCGAGAAGGTCGTGGTGGACCGCGGTGAGCTCACGCTGTACGTCCGTCGGGAGCACGTGGTCACCGTGTGCCGCGCGCTGCGTGACGACACCGACCTGCGCTTCGAGCTCGGGCTGGGCGTCTCGGGCGTGCACTACCCGCACGACGCCGGGCGCGAGCTGCACGCCGTCTACCACCTGTGCTCGGTGACGCACGGGCGCCGGCTGCGGCTCGAGGTCGCGGTGCCCGACGCCGACCCGCACATCCCGTCGTCCACGCCGGTCTACCCCGGGCACGACTGGCACGAGCGGGAGACGTTCGACTTCTTCGGCATCGTCTTCGACGACCACCCGGGCCTCGCGCGGATCGAGATGCCCGACGACTGGGCCGGCCACCCGCAGCGCAAGGACTACCCGCTCGGCGGCATCCCCGTGGAGTACAAGGGCGCGCAGATCCCGTCGCCCGAGCACCGGAGGGCGTACACCTGATGAGCGAGCAGACCGCCCACGCGAGCGGGCACATCGTCGACGAGGGGGACGAGGGCGTCCCCACGTTCGAGGCCACCGGCGGCGACTGGTCGCAGATCGCCGAGGAGGCGGCGCGCCTCGGCGAGGAGCGCATCGTCGTCAACATGGGTCCGCAGCACCCGTCGACCCACGGCGTGCTCCGGCTCATGCTCGAGATCGACGGCGAGACGGTCACCGAGGCCCGGTGCGGCGTCGGGTACCTGCACACCGGCATCGAGAAGCAGATGGAGTTCCGCACCTGGACCCAGGGCGTGACGCTGTGCACGCGGATGGACTACCTGGCGCCGTTCTTCCAGGAGGTCGGGCACTGCCTCGCCGTGGAGAAGCTGCTCGGCGTCACCGACGACGTGCCCGAGCGCGCGACGGTGATCCGCGTGCTGCTGATGGAGCTCAACCGGGTGTCCTCGCACCTCATCGCGCTGGCCACCGGCGGCAACGAGCTCGGCGCGACGACGATCATGACGACGGGCTTCACCGCCCGCGAGGAGATCCTGCGGATCTTCGAGCTCATCACCGGCCTGCGGATGAACCACGGGTTCATCCGGCCCGGCGGCGTCGCGCAGGACATCCCGCCCGGCGCGCTGGACACGATCCGCGAGGCGCTGCCGACGATCCGCGACTACCTGGGCCAGCTCGGCGACCTCATGCTGGCCAACCCGATCTTCAAGGGACGCCTCGTCGACGTCGGCCACCTGAGCCTGGCCGGCTGCATGGCGCTCGGCATCACGGGTCCGATGCTGCGGGCGACGGGCCTGCCCTACGACGTCCGCAAGCACACGCCGTACTGCGGCTACGAGACGTACGACTTCGACGTGCCGACCTCGACGGACGCCGACTCCTACTCGCGCGTCGTGCTGCGCCTGGAGGAGTGCTACCAGTCGCTGCGGATCGTCGAGCAGACGCTCGACCGGCTCCAGGCGATGGGCGCCGGCCCGGTGATGGTCGCGGACAAGAAGATCGCCTGGCCCGCGCAGCTGGCGATCGGCTCGGACGGCATGGGCAACTCCCTGGACCACATCAGGGAGATCATGGGCACCTCGATGGAGGCGCTCATCCACCACTTCAAGCTCGTCACCGAGGGGTTCCGGGTGCCGGCCGGGCAGGCGACGCAGTCCGTCGAGGCCCCGCGCGGGGAGCTCCTCGTGCACCTGGTGTCCGACGGCGGGACGCGCCCGTACCGGGCGCACTTCCGTGACCCCTCGTTCAACAACCTCCAGGCCGTCTCACTGATGTGCGAGGGCGGCCTGCTGGCCGACGTCGTGGTGGCGGTGGCGGGGATCGACCCCGTGATGGGAGGCGTGGACCGCTGATGAGCACCCGGACGCAGGCCTACGAGCCGTACGAGGGCGCCAAGCTCGAGCGGCTGGAGGCGGACGCCGCGGCGATCCTCGCCCGCTACCCGGAGCACCCGCAGTCGGGGCTGCTGCCCCTGCTGCACCTGGTGCAGTCGGAGGACGGCTACGTGAGCCCGGACGGCATCGCGTTCTGCGCACGGACCCTGGGTCTGTCGACGGCGGAGGTCTCGGCGGTCGCGACGTTCTACACGCAGTACAAGCGGCACCCGAACGGGCAGTACACGGTCGGCGTGTGCACGAACACGCTGTGCGCGGTGATGGGCGGTGACGCGATCTTCGACGAGCTGGCCGACCACCTCGGCGTCGGGCACGACGAGACCACCGAGGACGGCGCGATCACGCTCGAGCGCATCGAGTGCAACGCGGCCTGCGACTACGCGCCGGTGATGATGGTCAACTGGGAGTTCTTCGACGAGCAGACGCCGGACTCGGCGGTCGACGTCGTCGACCGGCTGCGCGCCGGCGAGCAGGTGGCCCCGACGCGCGGCGCCGGCTCGGTGTGCACGTTCAAGCAGATGTCGCGGGTCCTCGCGGGCTTCCCCGACGGCCGCGCCGACGAGGGGGTGGGCGCGGGTCCGGCGACGCTGGCCGGCCTGCGCCTCGCCCGCGAGAAGGGCTGGACGGCACCGGCCGGGAGCGCCGCCGGGTCGGGCGCGGACGTCGCGCCCGGACAGGTCGCGCCGGTCCCCGGCGGTGAGCAGTCGAGCGTCGACACGCCCTCCGCCCCGCCGTCGGGCGGCTCGGCCGACACCGACACGGGCCGTGAGCCCTCCGAGGAGGCGTGATGGCGACGACGCTGACCCCCGTCCTCTCCGAGCGCTGGGACGCGCCGCGCTCGTGGACGCTCGACGCCTACCGGAAGGCCGGCGGCTACCAGGCCCTGCGGACCGCGCTCGGCACGGCACCGGCGGACGTGGTCGCCGCCGTGAAGGACTCCGGCCTGCGCGGTCGCGGTGGTGCCGGCTTCCCGGCGGGCATGAAGTGGGGCTTCCTGCCGGCGCCGGACGGCGGTCCGCGCTACCTCGTGGTCAACGCCGACGAGTCGGAGCCGGGGACCTGCAAGGACATCCCGCTGATGATGGCGGACCCGCACCTGCTCATCGAGGGCGCGATCATCACGTCCTACGCGATCGGCTGCCACCACGCGTTCATCTACGTGCGCGGTGAGGTGCTGCACGTGTACCGGCGGCTGCTGGCAGCCGTCGCGGAGGCGCGCGAGGCTGGCCTGCTCGGGCGCGACATCCTCGGCTCGGGCTTCGACCTCGAGCTGACGGTGCACGCCGGTGCGGGCGCCTACATCTGCGGCGAGGAGACGGCGCTGCTCGACTCGCTCGAGGGCCGCCGTGGCCAGCCGCGCCTGAAGCCACCGTTCCCGGCGGTCGCGGGCCTGTACGGCCGCCCGACGGTGGTCAACAACGTCGAGACGATCGCCAGCGTCCCGTCGATCGTCGCCAACGGCGCCGACTGGTTCCGGTCCATGGGCACGGAGCGGTCGACCGGCTACGGGATCTTCTCGCTGTCCGGGCACGTCACGCGGCCCGGGCAGTACGAGGCGCCGCTGGGCGTCACCCTGCGCGAGCTGCTCGACATGGCGGGCGGCATCCGCGGGGGGCGGAGCCTGAAGTTCTGGACGCCCGGCGGGTCGTCGACGCCGATCTTCACGGCCGAGCACCTCGACGTGCCGCTCGACTACGAGTCGGTCGGCGCGGCCGGCTCGATGCTCGGCACGCGGGCCCTGCAGATCTTCGACGACACCACCTGCGTCGTCCGCGCCGTGTCGCGCTGGACCGACTTCTACGCCCACGAGTCCTGCGGCAAGTGCACGCCCTGCCGGGAGGGCACGTACTGGATGAAGCTCATCTACCACCGCCTGGAGGCGGGCGAGGGCACCGCCGAGGACCTCGCGACGCTCCTGGACGTCTGCGACAACATCCTCGGCCGGGCGTTCTGCGCCCTCGGGGACGGGGCGACGTCGCCCGTGACGTCGAGCATCCAGTACTTCCGTGAGGAGTACGAGGCGCACGTGACGACGGGCGGCTGCCCGTTCGACCCGGTGGCCTCCGCACGGTTCGACTACACGCCGAGGGCCTCGGCCCGGGTGCAGGGTGGGGTGCACGCATGACGACGACGCCGACGAGCCCGCCGGCGACGGCGGCGAACCCCGCGACGGGGGGCGCCGACGTGCCCGCCGAGCGGCCGGCGGACGAGGTCCGCTTCACGATCGACGACATCGAGATCGCCGTGCCGAAGGGCACGCTGGTGATCCGCGCGGCCGAGCAGATCGGCATCGCGATCCCGCGGTTCTGCGACCACCCGCTGCTGGAGCCCGTCGGTGCGTGCCGGCAGTGCCTGGTCGAGGTCGCCGTGCCGGACCGCGAGGGCAACGTCCGCCCGATGCCCAAGCCGCAGACCGCGTGCACCACCGAGGCCACCCCGGGCATGGTCGTGCGCACGCAGCGCACGTCGGCGGTCGCCGACAAGGCGCAGCACGGGATCATCGAGTTCCTGCTCATCAACCACCCGCTCGACTGCCCCACCTGCGACAAGGGCGGCGAGTGCCCGCTGCAGAACCAGGCCATGAGCAACGGGGCCGGCGTGTCCCGCTTCCGGGACGTCAAGCGCACGTTCCCCAAGCCGATCGCGCTGTCCACGGAGATCCTGCTCGACCGGGACCGGTGCGTGCTCTGCCAGCGCTGCACCCGCTTCTCCGAGGAGATCGCCGGCGACCCGTTCATCGACCTCCAGGGCCGCGGTGGCGGCACGCCGGGGATGGCCGTGCACGGGCCGCACGCGCAGCAGATCGGCCGCTTCGACCCGGGCGTCCTGGACTGGGCGGACACCGCGCCGACGGCGGTGTACCGGGGCGTGCAGCCCGACGGGACGCCGATCAGCGCGTCGACGGGCGTGCCCGAGCAGGACGTCGCGGGCCCGGTGGGCGCCGCCACGCTCGACACCACGGGCCGGCCGTTCGCGTCGTACTTCTCCGGGAACACGATCCAGATCTGCCCGGTCGGCGCGCTCACCAACGCCGCGTACCGGTTCCGCTCCCGGCCGTTCGACCTCGTCTCCACCCCGGGCATCGCCGAGCACGACGCCAACGGCGCGGCGATCCGCATCGACCACCGGCGCGGCGTGGTGCTGCGCCGGCTCGCGGGCGACGACCCGGCGGTGAACGAGGAGTGGATCTCCGACAAGGACCGGTTCGCCTTCACCTGGCAGGGGCTGCCGGACCGACTGACGACGCCGCTCGTCCGCGACGTCACCGACGGTGCCCGCGGCGAGCTGCGCCGCGCGTCCTGGGGTGAGGCGCTGGACCGTGCCGCCGAGGGGCTGACGGCCGCGGCCGCCCACGGCGGGGTCGGCGTGCTTCCCGGCGGCCGCCTCACGCTGGAGGACGCCTACGCGTACGCGAAGTTCGCGCGGGTGGCCCTGGGCACCAACGACGTCGACCACCGCGCCCGGCCGCACTCGGCCGAGGAGGCGGCGTTCCTCGCGCACCACGTGGCGGGTACCCGGATGTCGGTGACGTTCGCCGACGTCGAGGCGGCGCCGTCGGTGCTGCTCGTCGGCTTCGAGCCGGAGGACGAGGGCGGGATCCTCTTCCTGCGGCTGCGCAAGGGCGTGCGGCGCGGGACGCAGGTCTTCTCCGTCGCACCGTTCGCCAGCCGCGGCCTGGTCCGGCTCGGCGGCACGGTCCTGACGGCCGCCCCCGGCACCGAGCCCGAGGTGCTCGACGCGCTCGTCCCCGGCGCGAACGGTGCGCTCGGCCGCGCGGCCGGCGGGCTCGGCCCCGACGCCGTCGTGATC
>JAEWQZ010000243.1 GCA_023460255.1 Actinomycetes bacterium | reverse complement strand
CCGCAGCACCGCCGACGGACCGGACCCGCCAGACGCAGTCGCCGACGCCGCCTGCTTGGTCTCCTCGTGGTCGCCGCGGCGGTGGGGGTCGGTGCGTGGCAGGCGCGCCCCGCCCTCGGCGCGCTCGGGCTGGAGGGACCGGACGCGCCGTGGTCCGCGCCGTCACCGACCCCCACCGCGCTCGACCCGGAGCTGGCCCGGCGGTTCGCCGCGGCGCAGGAGGCTGCCGCAGCGGAGGGCGTGGTCCTCACGCTCACCTCGGGCTGGCGCTCGGCGGCGGAGCAGGAGGCGCTCGTCGCCGAGGCGCTCGCCACGCACGGGAGCCCCGAGGAGGCCCACCGCTGGGTGCTGCCCCCCGAGCGGTCGGCGCACGTGGCGGGGTCGGCGATCGACGTCGGCCCGGTCGAGGGGGCGCAGTGGCTCGGCGAGCGGGCCACGACCTTCGGGCTGTGCCGCACCTACGAGAACGAGTGGTGGCACTTCGAGCCCGCCGCGGCTGACGGCACGTGCCCCGAGCCGTTGCCCGACAGCTCCTGGGGCTGGTGAGGGCTACCCGTCGAGCCGGGCGAGGACCTGGCGCAGCTCGAGGTACTTCTCGATGAGGCAGCCGAGGGTGACTGTCGTGGCCACCTGCTGGTGGCTCCAGTTGCGGACCCTCATGTCGGCGACCTCCAGCGCGCCGAGCACGTCACCGTGCGCGGACCGCACGGGCACGCCGATGTACGCCCGCAGGCCGGGGGGGCCCGCCACGAACCGGTTCTCGGCGAAGCGCGGGTCCTCCAGGAGCGACCGCACCACGGTGGGCCCGTCCGGGTCGGCGACGACGTGCCGCGTGAACGAGTCGGCCGCGGCGACGACGTGCAGCTCGTCGCCGATCCGCACGCTGAACGAGCCGTCGGGACGTTGCAGGCTGAGGGTCGCGATCGGCGCGTGCGTGATGGCGCACGCGACGGCGACGGTGCTCTCGTGCTCGCGCGAGCCGAGGTCGTGCACGACGCCGAGCCGGTCGACCGCCGCGAACCTGATCGGGGCGGCCGCGAGGGCGCTTCGAGGGCTCGGCATGGGCGCTCTCCACGTCGTCGGGGCGGGCAGGACACCTTCCTATCGGCTCCGGTGGGCCGTTCGCGACCCCGGCGCGGGCCCCGGGCCGAGGTTCACCCGGCCCGGCGTGCGCCAGGAGCCCTGACACGACCCGAACACTGCCGTCACGGATCCCGGACGCAGCCCGCGCATCGTGGGACCAGCTCGGCCGACCGGCCGGCGCAGGAGGAGGAACCATGTCGACCAGGACCCGTCTGTCAGCCGTCGCGGCGCTCAGCGCGCTCGCGACCGGCGCCTTCGTCCTTCCGGCGGCCGCCGCCGACCGCCCGCCCATCCCCGAGCCCGCCGACGACGACGCGCTCGCCGCCCTGTGCGAGCGGATCCCGGCGGCGCAGGATCGGATCGCCACGCTCATCGCGCGGATCGAGTCCGGCGAGGACGTGCCGGGGTCGCTCGACCGGCTGCGCGCGCGCGTGCACCGCGTCGAGGGCAAGGGCCGCGCCGGCCAGGCCCGCATGCTCGAGCACCGCATCGAGCGCCGCACCGACCGGCTCACGCACCTCAAGGAGAACCTCGAGCGTCTCGCCGACGCCGAGGCCGCCTACTGCAGCACCTCCTGACGGTCCGTCGTGAGAGAGCGTCGGCGACCGGGCCGGGCGACGGCCCTCGGGCTCGGCCTGGTCCTCCTGACCGTGATGGCGTGCGACGACGCACCGGTGACACCGAGCCCGTCCACGGACGAGACTGCGGTCGAGGATCCCGCGGCCGGCGTCCCGGGGCCCGGTCCCGTCGTCGCGACGCCGGGGACGTCGGACGTGCCGACGGCCCCGGCGCCCGGCCCGGCGGCCGACCCGGCGGCGGTCGCGGGCCTCACCGAGCTGCTGGACGAGGCCGAGGCCCTCATCGAGGACGTCGAGCAGGAGCTGGCCGAGGACGAGTGAGCGGAGCGAGCCAGGGTGGACGTGCCGGAGACCGACGCGGGGCGCGGGCTCGTCGTGGTCGCCGAGGACGACCGGGCCATCGCGGACCTGGTGACGATGTACCTGCGGCGGGACGGGTTCGGTGCGCACCTGGCGCGGACGGGGACCGACGCCCTGCAGGCCGTCCGGTCGTTGCGCCCCGTCGCCGTCGTGCTCGACATCGGGCTGCCCGGCATGGACGGCGTCCAGGTCTGCCGGACCCTGCGTGCCGAGGGCGATTGGACCCCCGTCCTCTTCGTCACCGCGCGGGACGACGAGGTGGACCGCGTGCTCGGCCTCGAGCTGGGTGCCGACGACTACGTGACGAAGCCGTTCAGCCCCCGCGAGCTCGTGGCCCGGGTGCGCGCGGTGCTGCGGCGCGCCGAGCGGCCGGTCGACGCCCCGTCGACCCTCGGCGCGGTCACCCTCGACCGGGCCCGGCGCCGCACGTGGTGCGACGGACGTGAGGTCGCGCTCACCGCGACGGAGTTCGACCTCCTGGCCCACCTGATGGCGAGCCCCGGGCGGGTGTTCCAGCGCGAAGAGCTGCTCAGCGCGGTGTGGGGCTACGCGGCCGTGGCGGGCACCCGCACCGTCGACGTCCACGTCGCCCAGCTGCGCGCGAAGCTCGGCCCGCGCACACCCATCCGGACCGTCCGCGGCGTGGGCTACGCCGCCGACCCCGGCGTCGACGCGTGATCGCCCCGGCCCGGCGCAGGGC
>JAEWQZ010000242.1 GCA_023460255.1 Actinomycetes bacterium | reverse complement strand
GGCCGACGGAGGGGCCGACCGGCTAGCCGCGGTCGCTGCCGTTCCCCGCGACGGCGGGTGGGCAGAAGTGCTCCGCGTCGAGGCGGAACAGCTCGAGCGCGCCGCACACCTCGAGCACGAAGAGGTCCCGCTCGCTGCACCCGCGCAGCACCGTCGCGCCGCCGCGCTTGCGGCTCGCGTCCGCCAGCGAGATGAGGAACGCCGCGCCGGTGGAGTCCATGAACGTGACGCGGCACATGTCGATGACGAGCAGCTGACGGCGCAGGCCCGACACGCGCGCGGTCGCCTCAGGGAACTGGTCGCGCGCGAGCAGGTCGAGGTCCCCGGAGACGGCCAACGTCGTCGTGGTCGGCGACGTGGCGACTTCGATCATGTGGGGGCTCCTCGCGGGGGCTCCGACGGCCGGGGGCGCCACGACTGTAGTCCCGGGTCGGGGAGGTCGCACCCGGAGCGGACCGGGGCGGCGGCGGACGACGGCGCCGCACGCCGGTCCCAACCGGTAGCCTCGTCCGCGGCATTCTTCGACAGGGATGGGGACGTCATGCCAGCCGTCGTGGTGCTCGGCGCCCAGTGGGGCGACGAGGGCAAGGGCAAGGCCACCGACCAGCTCGGCTCCCGGGTCGACTACGTCGTGAAGTACAACGGCGGCAACAACGCCGGCCACACGGTGGTCATCGACGGGGAGAAGTACGCCCTGCACCTCCTCCCGTCCGGCATCCTGTCGCCCGGCGTGACCCCGGTGATCGGCAACGGCGTCGTCGTCGACCTGTCGGTCCTGTTCGCGGAGCTCGACGCGATCTCCGCGCGCGGCGTCGACGTGTCCCGGCTCCTCGTCTCGTCGGCCGCGCACGTCATCGCCCCGTACCACCAGACGATCGACAAGGTCACCGAGCGGTTCCTCGGCAAGCGGCGGATCGGCACCACCGGACGCGGCATCGGGCCTGCGTACGCCGACAAGATCAACCGGCTGGGCATCCGCATCCAGGACCTCTTCGACGAGCACATCCTCGCGCAGAAGCTCGAGGGCGCCCTCGACCAGAAGAACCACCTGCTGGTGAAGGTCTACAACCGGCGCGCGATCACCGTGGACGAGACCCTGGACCACCTGCTGTCCTTCGCGGAGCGGCTGCGCCCGATGGTCGCCGACACCCCGCTCGTGCTCAACGCGGCGCTCGACGAGGGCCGCACGGTGCTGTTCGAGGGGGGCCAGGCGACGATGCTCGACGTCGACCACGGCACCTACCCGTTCGTCACCTCGTCGAACGCCACGGCCGGCGGGGCCTGCACCGGGTCCGGCATCGGGCCGACCCGCATCGACCGCGTGGTCGGCGTCATCAAGGCGTACACGACCCGGGTCGGCGAGGGTCCGTTCCCGACCGAGCTGGACGACGACAAGGGCGAGTGGCTGCGCAAGACCGGCGGCGAGTACGGCGTGACCACCGGCCGGCCGCGACGCTGCGGCTGGTACGACGCCGTCATCGCGCGGTACTCGACGCGGGTCAACGGGCTCACGGACCTCGTGCTGACCAAGCTCGACGTCCTCACCGGCCTGGAGAAGGTCCCCGTGTGCGTCGCGTACGACGTCGACGGCGTGCGGTACGACGAGATGCCCGCCGACCAGAGCGCGTTCCACCACGCGACGCCGGTGTACACCGAGCTGGACGGCTGGTGGGAGGACATCTCGCACTGCCGATCGTTCGAGGAGCTGCCGCCGACCGCGCAGCGCTACGTGCTGGCGCTGGAGGAGATGAGCGGCACCCGGGTGTCGGCCATCGGCGTCGGTCCCGGGCGGGACGCGACGATCGTCCGCCACGACCTGCTCGGCTGACGTACCCCGCACCCATCACCCCGCACCCATCACCCCGCAGAGTGGAACGATCTGCTGGCGGATCGTTCCACTCTGGCGACTGTGACCCTCGTTTCGTTCCACTCCGGGTGGTGGGGGCGACTGTGACCCTCGTTTCGTTCCACTCTGGGGGGTGGGCGGGTCGCGATGGGGCGGTGGTGGGACGAGCCCGTGCTGGGGTGGCCGGGTCGCTAGGCTGACGGCCCGTGAGGATCCTCGTCATCGGTTCCGGTGCCCGCGAGCACGCCCTGGTCACCGCGCTGGCGTCCGGCGCCGACGGCTCGCCCGACCGCGAGCGTCACGACCTGCACGCGGCCCCCGGGAACCCGGGCATCGCCGCGCTCGCCACCTGCCACGCAGTGGACCCGCTCGACGGGACCGCCGTCGCCGGGCTCGCGGTCGACCTGGCCGCCGAGCTCGTCGTCGTCGGCCCGGAGGCGCCCCTGGTCGCGGGCGTGGCGGACGCGGTCCGTGCGGTCGGCATCCCGTGCTTCGGCCCGAGCGCCGAGGCCGCGCAGCTCGAGGGCTCGAAGGCGTTCGCGAAGGACGTGATGGCCGCGGCCGGCGTGCCGACGGCGATGGCCCACGTGTGCGCGACGCCCGACGAGGTCGCCGACGCGCTGGACGCCTTCGGCGCGCCGTACGTGGTCAAGGACGACGGGCTGGCGGCGGGCAAGGGCGTCGTCGTGACGGAGGACCGCGCCGAGGCCCTCGCGCACGCCGCGGCGTGCCTCGAGCGCCGACCCGGCGGGACGGTGCTGGTCGAGGAGTACCTCGACGGCCCCGAGGTCTCCCTGTTCTGCCTCGCCGACGGCACCACCGTCGTCCCGCTCGCCCCCGCGCAGGACTTCAAGCGCGCGCTCGACGACGACGCCGGGCCGAACACCGGCGGGATGGGCGCGTACTCCCCGCTGCCGTGGGCGCCGGACGACCTCGTCGAGCAGGTCGTCACGCGCGTCGCCCAGCCGACGGTGGACGAGATGCACCGACGCGGCACGCCCTTCCTCGGGGTCCTGTACTGCGGGCTGGCGCTGACGAGGCGCGGTTTGCGCGTCGTCGAGTTCAACGCCCGCTTCGGTGACCCGGAGACGCAGGTCGTGCTCGCGCGGCTCGCCACCCCGCTCGCGCCGGTGCTCCTGGCTGCCGCGCAGGGTCGGCTCGACGAGGCCGCGACGCTGCACTGGCGCGACGACGCGGCGGTCACCGTGGTCGTGGCAGCGCACGGCTACCCCGGCACCGTCCGGGCCGGCGACGAGATCGAGGGCACCGCGCAGGCCGAGGAGGTGCCGGGCGTCCACGTGCTGCACGCGGGCACGACGCGCACCGCCGACGGCACGCTCGTGTCGGCGGGCGGGCGCGTGCTCTCCGTCGTCGGCGTCGGGGCCGACATCGCGGCGGCGCGTGCCACCGCGTACGCGGGCGTCGAGCGGATCACCCTGCGTGGCTCGCACCACCGCTCGGACATCGCGGCCCGGATGCCGGTCCCGGCCGGCTGAGCCGGGCTGGACCGGGCTGGACCGGGCCCCGGGATCACACCCGGCGGGCGGACACGATCGCCGTCAGCGCCTGCCGCACCCAGTCGGCGGCGCCGCCGGTGGCCGTGTCGATGCGCAGCGTCGGCGCCGGCTCCCACGGCTCGTAGTGGCGGTCCAGCACCTCCCGCCACGTCGGCAGGACCTGGCCGGCGATGTCGGGCGCGCGCTCGGCGACCCGACGCTCGTGCAGCCGGGCGTCGGAGCAGACGACCTCGATCTCCACCACCCGCGCGTCGCCCGCCTCCCCGACGGCGCGCCACGCCTCGCGGGTGAGGGCGAGCGGGTTGACCGCGTCGGCGATCACCCAGTGCCCGAGGCGCAGGTTGTCCACGGCGAGGGCGTAGGCGACGCGGTAGCCGTGGTCGACGACGTCGGTGACGCCGGCCTTGCGCAGGGCCTCCTCGATGGAGTCGATCCGCAGGTGCACCGCCGTGAGGTCGCGCGCGACGCCCCGGGCGATCGCCGTCTTGCCGGTGGCGGGCAGCCCGCCCAGGACGATGAGCAGCGGTACGTGCACCGCCTCGGCGACGGCCGCACGGATGGGGTCGGTCACCGGCCCATCGTCGCACCGGACAAGGTTCGCAGGGCGCCCGGGGCCCAGGTACCTTGTCGCCCATGCACCGCACGCGCGCCCTCGGGGCGCTGTCCGCGCTCGCCGTCGTCGCAGGTCTGCTGGCGGGGTGCACCGGTGGCTCGGACCCCGAGGCGACGGTCACGCCCACGGTCGATGCCCGTCCGACGCCCTCCGAGACGCCCACCCCCACGCCCACGCCCACGCCGGACCCGAACCTGTCGATCATCGCGACCGCAGCCGGGGACGCCGTCGAGGTCTTCGCCGAGCCCGGGGCGGCCGCGGCGGAGCGCACGATCACGGCCGAGGAGGTCGTGTCGCTGCCGGGGCAGGTCCCGCTGACGTTCCTCGTCATCGAGCAGCAGGACGAGTGGCTGCACGTGCACCTGCCGGTGCGGCCGAACGGGTCGACGGGCTGGCTGCGCGCGGCGGACGCGGCGCTGTCGACGACGGACTACCACATCGAGGTCAGGCTCACCGAGCATCTGCTCCGGCTGCACAAGGGGGACGACGTGGTGATGGAGGCGGCGGTCGGTGTCGGCCGCGAGGAGGTGCCCACGCCGGGCGGCGTGTACTACATCAAGGAGCTGCTCCAGCCGCCGACGCCGGGTGGCGTCTACGGCGCGTACGCGTACGGGCTGTCCGGCTACTCGCCGGTGCTCGAGTCGTTCGCCGGCGGGCAGGGTGTCATCGGGATCCACGGCACCAACCAGCCGGAGACCGTCGGGACGGACGCCTCGCACGGGTGCATCCGGATGCTCGACGCGGACATCACACGCCTGGTCACCGAGTTCGGTCTGCCGCTGGGCACGCCGGTGGAGATCGTCGCGTGAGCGCGCCGCCCCAGGAGCCGGCCGGCACGACGCCCGTGGAGCTGCCGGGCTGGGTGCACACGTACTCCGGCAA
Organism: Actinomycetes bacterium; assembly: GCA_023460255.1. Classification (GTDB taxonomy): domain Bacteria; phylum Actinomycetota; class Actinomycetes; order Actinomycetales; family Cellulomonadaceae; genus Actinotalea. The sequence goes on along the minus strand of JAEWQZ010000242.1, from coordinate 1,441 downwards.
GGTCCGCGACCTCTACGTGCCGACGCCCGGGTCGCCGGCGGCGGAGCGCCACGGCGACGTGGTGCTCGTGGTCGCGAGCGACCGGATCAGCGCGTTCGACTTCGTGCTGCCGACGACGATCCCCGACAAGGGGCGCGTGCTCACGCAGCTCACCCTGTGGTGGTTCGAGCAGCTCGCCGACGTCGTGGGCGGGCACCTGGTGACCGCCGAGGGTGGTCCCGAGGGGGTCCCCGACGCGGTGGCCGGCCGCGCGATGGTGTGCCGGCGTCTGGACATGTTCCCGGTCGAGTGCATCGCCCGCGGGTACCTCACCGGCTCCGGGCTGGCCGAGTACCGCCAGACGCGCGCCGTGTGCGGCGTGCCCCTGCCGGACGGGCTGGTCGACGGCTCACGGCTGCCCGAGGCGATCTTCACTCCCTCGACGAAGGCCGAGGTCGGCGAGCACGACGAGAACGTCTCGTTCGACGCGATCGTCACCACCGTCGGCGAGCGCGACGCCGCCGCGCTGCGCGACCTCACGCTCGCCGCCTACCGCCGGGCCGAGGACCTCACGCGCGAGCGCGGCATCATCCTCGCGGACACCAAGCTGGAGTTCGGCCGCGCCCTGGACGGCCCGCGGCGCGGCGAGATCCTCCTCGGCGACGAGATCTTCACGCCCGACTCCTCGCGGTTCTGGCCGGCGGACACCTGGTCTCCCGGCAGCTCCCAGCCGAGCTTCGACAAGCAGTACGTGCGGGACTGGCTCACGTCCCCCGCGTCGGGCTGGGACCGCAAGGGGGAGGCGCCACCGCCACCCCTGCCGGACGACGTCGTCGAGCGCACGCGCGAGCGGTACCTGGAGGCGTACCGGCGGCTGACGGGGCGCGAGCTGCCCTGAGGCCCGGCCGCGCCCGGCCGGGTGCCGACGGTCCTACGCGTCCCGGTGCGCCCAGCCCGAGGATGGTGCCGTGCGCGCGACGGTGATCCACGGCGGCTTCGACGTCCGGCTGGAGGACGTGCCCGACCCGGCGCTGGTCGAGCCGACCGACGCAGTCGTGCGCGTGCTCGTCGCGTGCATCTGCGGCTCGGACCTGTGGCCCTACCGACGCTCAGGCCCCCGTGAGGACGGCCCGGGGCGGATCGGGCACGAGTTCGTGGGCGTCGTCGAGGAGGTCGGCGCGGAGGTCGTCACCGTCCGGCCGGGCGACGTGGTCGTCGCGCCGTTCGTGTGGAGCGACGGGACCTGCCCGCACTGCCGGGCGGGCGTGCACACGTCGTGCCTGCACGGCGGTGACTGGGGCGGCCCGGGTGTCGACGCGGGGCAGGGCGAGGCGGTGCGGGTGCCGCAGGCGGACGGCACCCTCGTCGCCGCGCCGGTGGGCCCCGACGACGAGCGCCTGCCGGCGCTGCTGACGCTGAGCGACGTCATGGGCACCGGGCACCACGCCGCCCTGTCCGCGGG